>NZ_BAAABH010000006.1:0-150870 GCF_054767855.1 Clostridium sp. CTA-19
TAAATAGATACTTATATATGTACCGTTGGCTAAATGGGAATTTAAGCCTGTGGAGTGCTATATAAACCAAAGTAGCTTCGGCAAAATGGAGTACATTGAAACAGGAAAAATCTCAATATGGGTATTTTTGTCCATATTTTGAGTAGCAGTGTTGAAAATGAAAAAAGTACTTACAATAGCAGGATCAGATAGTGGTGGAGGTGCAGGAATACAAGCGGACTTAAAGGCTTTTTCTGCTAACAGAACTTTTGGTATGAGTGTTATAACAGCAGTTACAGCCCAAAACACATTAGGAGTAAAAGCTATACATGATATACCAGCAGATATTGTAGAATCTCAGATTGAAGCTATATTTGATGATATAGAAGTATCTGCTACTAAGATAGGAATGGTTTCTAATGAAAAAATTATAAGAAAAATAGGAGAAAAGTTAAGATTTTATAATGCAAAGAATATAGTAGTTGATCCGGTTATGGTTTCTACAACTGGTTATGATCTTTTAAAAATGGAATCTAAAAGAGCACTTATAGAAGAACTTTTTCCAATTGCAAAAATAGTAACGCCTAATTTAAGAGAAGCAGAAGTTATATGCGATATGAAAATAGATAATTTAAAGGAAATGGAGCAGGCTGCTTTAAAAATATTAGATATGGGACCAGAATATGTACTTGTAAAAGGTGGTCATCTAAAAGGAAAAGCTACTGATTTACTTATGAGTAAAGACTCTACAATAATTTTAGAAAAAGAAAGAATAGATAGTAAAAATACACATGGAACAGGATGTACTCTTTCTTCTGCAATAGCAAGTAATTTAGCTAATGGTTATGATGTTGAAGAGGCAGTAAAGTATGCAAAAGAGTACATAACAGAAGCGATAAAGAAAAGTTTTGATGTTGGGCATGGAAGTGGTCCAGTAAATCATTTTTATAAATTTTATAAATAGAGGAGATATTATGAATTCAATATATAACTATTTAGAAGAATTAAGAGAAAAAAACCCACTAGTGTATCATATAACTAATATGGTCACAATAAATGATTGCGCTAATATAACATTAGCAATAGGTGGATCACCACTTATGAGTTTTAACGAGGAGGAACTAGAAGATATTTTGAAGTTTTCCTCAGCATTAGTTTTAAACATAGGGACTATGGATAATTCTATGATGAATATAGCTATTAAAGCTGGACAAATAGCAAATAAATTAAAGGTACCAATAGTTTTAGATCCAGTAGGTGTAGGTGCTACAAAAGAAAGAGTAAAATTTGTTGAAAAGCTTATAGAAATGGTTAAGTTTTCTGTTATAAAGGGAAATATGGGAGAAATTAAAACATTAATAGGTGATAGTGCAAAAGTAAAAGGTGTAGATTCCAATGAAGATATGAAAGATGGAAAATATATTGGATGTAAACTTTCAAAAAAATTAGGATGTACAATTGTAATTACAGGAAAAGAAGATTTAGTTTGTTATAAAGATAATATATATACTATAAAAAATGGACATAAACTTATGAGCAAAGTAACAGGTACTGGATGTATGACGGCATCTTTAATTGGAGCCTACTTAGGGGTTACAAAAGATAGTTTTACTGCTGGATTCTTAGGAACATTATCTATGGGAATATGTGGTGAAAAAGCAGTAAAAAATTTAAGAAATGATGAAGGCACTGGTACTTTAAAAGTAAAAATTATAGATAATATATATTTATTAAATAAAAATGATTTAAAGTTAGGGGATGTTATTTTTGAATAAAAATATAGATTATAAATTATATTTAGTTACAGATAGAGATGTTTTAAAAGGTAGGGATTTAAAACAAGCAGTTGAAGATGCTATTTTAGGTGGAGTGACTTTAGTTCAAATTAGAGAAAAAAATTGTAGTGGAAAAGATTTTTTAAAATATGCATTAGAGGTGAAATCTGTTACAGATAAATATTCAATACCACTTATAGTAAATGATAGAGTGGATATAGCTTTAGCAATAAATGCACAAGGTGTGCATATAGGACAAAATGATATGGATGCTAAGGCGGTAAGAAGGATAATAGGGGATGATATGATACTTGGAGTGTCTGCATCAAACAAGGAGGAAGCTATAAAGGCTGTTAAGGATGGTGCTGATTATTTAGGAATAGGTGCTATGTATACTACAAATGTAAAGAAAGATGCTATTAATGTAAATTTGAATAATTTAAAAGAAATAGTTGATAATGTATCAATTCCAATAGTAGCTATAGGGGGCATAAATTTCGAAAACTCTTCGGAAGTATTAAATGTAGGAATTGATGGGATAGCAGTTGTATCATCTATATTGGCCAATGAAGATGTTAAAAAAGCAGCTAATATTCTTTTAAATGAATGCAATAAATATTTAAAGTAAAAAATTAAAGGGAAAGGATTTAAAAACCCTTTCCCAATATACTTTCTATTAACACCAGTCGCAATCCCAACAGTTATTGCAACCACAACAATCATCATCAAAGTCCCCGCATAAAAGAAGTAGTATGATTATGCCACAAGGACCTATAATTGGCCAGAATAATAATAATAATACTAATAAACAAAGTTCATCCATTTTATAACCCCCGATTGTTAATTTGAAATAATTAACATATTTTTGCTGTTAATACTTAAGCTAAGATTTAAATTGTTAGCTATATTGTATATTATGAAAAAAATATATAAAGGGTTACTTTTCATAACAATAAAGAAAAAATATTCTAAAAGATAATTTAAATGTTATTAGTATATATTAAATATTATATTTATTTTGAGCCAAGATCTTTAAGACAGTCTTCACATATATTTTTTCCTTTATAATTTGTAACGTCTCTAGCGTTTCCACAGAAAATACATGCTGGTTCATATTTCTTTAGAATAATTTGATCACCATCTACATAAATTTCTAATGCATCTTTAATCTCGATATCTAAAGTTCTTCTTAGTTCTATAGGTATTACTATTCTACCTAATTCATCTACTCTTCTAACTATACCTGTTGACTTCATTTTTATCCTCCTAATTGCTTTTATAAATTTATAAACACCTTATAAAAAATGTTTATAGTACATATTATCAAAACTAACATGATTAAGTGTTAGTATTTATATGAAAAATATAGAAAAATTTTATAACTTAAAACATATTATTAAATTATCCAATTAATCTAAAAATATACATAATGTATATTTAAATTAAAAAAATTTTCAAATTTATATAGTTATTTTAATAATCTCTTAGAATAATATTATATGTAAGAAATTATTAAATGGCACTCAACTTCTTACAAAAAATATATATAAACAAAGTTACAGTTTAATGACATTTTGTCAAAAAATAAAAAATAACATAAAATATTGATATGAAAATAGATAAAATCTTAATTTGTTTATAAGTTTTATAAGAGGTTTATCTAGATGTATTGTAAAATTTAAGTTGAATTTTAGCATATAATTAAATTTGAGCTTGTTTCCCTATAAAGGTTCCCAATATGTAAGTAAAAGATAAGTTTTAAAATTTATATTAAAAAATAAAAAACTTAATTTTATGTAAAATTAAGTTTTTTAAAATATTATTATCTATAATTTGTAAATTGAAGGTCTATATCAAAATCTTTTGATTTCAATAGTTGTATAGTTTGTTGAAGATCATCTTTGTCTTTTCCAGTTACCCTTAATTGATTATCTAGTATTTGAGTTTGAACTTTGATTTTACTAGATTTAATTTCAGATACTAATTCTTTAGCTTTTTCTTTTGAAATTCCATTAATTATTTTAGCGTTAGCCTTAGCAGCACCTAAAGAACCATTTTCTATTTTACCAAGTTCTAAAGCCTTTGGTGAAACACCTCTTTTTATAAATTTGCCTTTTAAGATATCTATTACAGCATTTAACTTATATTCATCATCAGAAACTATTTTAATTTCATCTTTTCCAAGTTCTATAGCTGTTTTACTTCCTTTAAAATCATATCTTTGAGATATTTCTTTTAATGCTTGATTTATAGCATTATCTACCTCTTGCATATTAACTTCTGACACAACGTCAAATGAATAATTACTTGCCATTTTAAAAACCTCCTAAATTTAAAGTCTAAATTTAACACATTCTATATAATTATACACTAAGGGAAATATAAAACAATAATTTAGTAGCTTTTTAAATAATAGTAAATGAAATTATTTAAGAAATTTTATAAAAATTTTTAAGAAACAATAATTATTTTAAAGAAAAATTAAAAAAATATACACAATTTTGATTTTTAATACTTTAATATGATAAAATTAATGAAAAATATAACAATAAGGAGAAAAATAATGCATATTTTATTCAAATTTATGATGAAAAATATATTTGAAAAGAAATTAAGGTTTGTTTTAATTGTATTTTCTATTGCAGTGGCCACAGCTATGACTTTTGCATCTATGGGAGTATCTAATTCGTACAATGAAATGATACTTGAAAAAATGAAAGCAAAAGTTGGGGATGCAGATTTAATTATTTATAGCAATGATAAAAATAAAAGTACATTCTTAGATAGAACAGAAATTGAAAATGAAATAACAAATAATAAAGCAGCCTATATTTTTGATGGTGAAGGGATTTATAAAAGTGATAATAATATTTTAAAATTAAATATTAAAGGATGTGAAATTGAAGATTTAAATAAAATAAGTTCTATAAAATTGATTGGTAGTAGTGATGAAGGTTTAAGCTTAAAAGATAATGAGGTTATTATTTCTAATAATATTAGTAAAAAGTTAAATTTAAGTGTTGGAGATAATATAAATTTAAAAGTTGAAGGGAAAGACATAACTGCAAAGGTGAAAAACATTGCTATAAATAAAGGTCCTTTTTTAGAGAGTGCAGGTGAAATGAATGTAATTATAGATAATAAGGGACTTTCGAAGTTATTATCTAGAGAAAAATTAATAACATCTGTACTTGTTAACGTTGATAATAAGGAAAAAATTGAAGAATATAAAAGTCAATATAAAAATAATTTACCTAATTATGATATTAAAGAAACAATTAATAAAGAAGATCTACAAAATCGTGTAAAGCAATTTACATTGCCATTTTACCTTATGTTAATAATTGTATTAATAATGGCAGGATTTATAATATATTCTGCATATAAGGTGATAATAATTGAAAGAATGGCAGTGATAGGAACATTTAGAAGTATAGGAGCTACTAAATGTTCAACTAATATAATTTTAATAATTGAAAGTCTTATTTATGGCATATTAGGAGGCGGTATAGGTCTAATACTAGGAATACCAATTTTGAATTATTTATGTGATTCCACTAATGTTTTAAAAAGCTATGGGGTAGAAACTATAGTTAAAATAAATAATATAAATTATATATATAGTTTTTTATTAGCTATAAGTATTTCTTTTATAAGTTCAATTATACCTATAATGAATTCATCTAAAATATCAGTTAAAGAAATTATACTTGGTACTTTTAGTGAAAATAAAAGGTTAAAATTAGAAAACTTAGTACTGGCATTAATATTTTTAATTATACCTACAATATATTTATACAAATATAAATTTACAGGAGTATTTTTAATATCGATTTCATGTCCATTTTTAATTTTTATAGGTGCAGCATTAATATGTCCATATTTTATGAAGATATTTTCTTATTTGTTTAAAGAATTATATAGAGTATTTTTAGGTAATTTAGGTGCTATAGCTTTAGACAATATATCAAGTTCTAAAGCGCTTATAAATAATGTTGTATTACTTATGAGTACGTTATCTGCTGTTATTGCAATATATGTTGCATCTAACAGCGTCAGTGGCTTAATTATAACTCAGTATGAAGATATGAATTATAATTTTAAGATACAGGGAAGTAAATTAAAATATGCAAAGGATGATATTTATAATTTAGATTATGTAAATAATTATATGGAAGAGATTATCTTAAATGGTGTAGAGGTTAAAGATAAAGATTTTGATATAAAAAGGCTAGAAGGGATTGAGGAAGATAAATTTTTGGATTTTTATTCTAATGTAGAGATTTATGATGATAAAGGTGGATTACAAGATGAAATTTTGAAAAATTTACAGTCAGGAAACAACATAATAATAAATAACATTCTAGCTAAGAAGAAAAATATAGAAATTGGAGATAAAATTCAATTAAAAATAGAGGATAAAGAAATAATTTATAATGTAATAGGTTTTGTAAAAGGAGATTATATAAATAATTTAGGAGTAGCTTTAGTTGATAAAGAATTATTAAAAGAATATATTAGCATAGGTTATGAAAATAATGTACTAATAAAAAATAATAATACTTATGATGTTACAAGTAATAAGTTGAAGGAAGATTTGGAAAGTTACAATTTAACTATAAGTAGTAAAGAAGAAGAACTAAAAGTGGATTTACAGGAAAATGAAGGGCTTATGAATTCATTAGAAAGTTTTTCACTTATGGCACTATTAATAGGCAGTCTTGGTATTATGAATAACCTTATGGTTAGTTTTATGTATAGGAAAAAAGAACTTGCTGTCTTATCATCAGTAGGTATGAGTAGAGTTCAACGAGGTTATCTTTTACTTATTGAAGGGGCAACCATTGGAATAATTGGTGGAACCTTAGGAGCTTTGGAAGGAATTTTTATATCTAACTTTATAGAAGATATAACTTATTCACTTGATGCGTATTTAAAAGTAGAAATTTCTATTAAGCTAGTAGTTTTACTTGGAGCATTAGGTGCAATATTAACAATGTTGGCATCAATAGTGCCTATAATAAAATCATCCAAATTATCAATAGTTGAAGAAATAAAATATGAATAGAAGGTGTACATAAAATGGAAACAATAATAGAAATTAAGAATTTACATAAAAGTTTTAAAGTTGGTAGTGAGGATATAAAAATATTAGACAATATAAATTTGAAAGTTGCAAAAGGTGAATTTTTGTCTGTTATGGGTCCATCAGGCTGTGGTAAAAGCACATTGTTATACTTGTTAGGAGGACTTGATGCTCCAACATCTGGTGAAATATACATAAATAATAGAGAAATTTCAAAACTTAAAGATAAGAGTATAAGTAAAATAAGAAGAAGAGAATTGGGATTTGTATTTCAATTTTATAATTTAGTTCAAAACTTATCAGTAGAAGATAACATATTACTTCCCATACTATTAGATGGTGGTAAGCCTAAAAAGTATGAAAAACAATTAAAAGACATATTAAATATAATAGAAATGCCAAGTAAAAGAAAAGCACTGCCAAGAGAACTTTCAGGTGGCCAACAGCAAAGGATAGCTATAGCAAGAGCTCTTATAAACAATCCTGAGTTAATACTTGCAGATGAACCAATAGGAAATTTGGACTCTAAAACTGGTAATGAAATTATGAAACTTTTTAAAAAAATAAATAAAGAGAAAAATGTAACAATTGTAAATGTAACACATTCTAGGGAATCAGCTAATTATGGTACTAATTTAGTTAATTTAAAGGATGGGAAAATATTAAGTTGTGAAAAGATATTTAATCTTTAGCTATACAGCTTTTAGGAATAAGTGGTAAAATTATATGGATACAAGCTCAAATTTAGAGTTATTTAATAACTTGAAAATATTTTTATAAAGTTAAACACTAAATTCATTTGTTTAGAAGCCTGTATCACTCTTTAGATTATCCAAATTTAAAAACGCAGGTAAGGTGAAACCTTATAATTAAAATTATTTTAAAAGAAGGGGATGGATTATATGGCATTTATTGATTTACATTGTGATACAGCAAGTAGAATGTTATATGAAGGTTTAGATTTAAGAGAAAGTGAATGTAAAGTAAGTATAGAAAAATTAATAAAAGGTGGCGGACTAGCCCAATTTTTTGCCTTTTTTGTAGAATTAAATAATAAAAAAGATCCATTTTTAGAATTCAAAAATCAGTATGATAATTTTATATATGAAGTAAGTAAAAATAAAGATAAAATTGAGATAGTTACTAATCTTAAGGAATTAGAAAATTGTAATTTAGAAAATAAGGTAGGGGCTTTCTTGACTATAGAAGAGGGTGAAGTTCTAAAAGGGAATATCGATATGGTAGAAGAGGTTTATAAGTTAGGAATAAGACTTATAACTCTTACATGGAATTATAAAAATTCCTTAGGATATCCTAATTTTGAATTTGTATATAAAGATAATGGATTAACAGATAAAGGAAAAGAAGTTGTTGAGGCTATGGAACACTTTGGTATTATACCAGATTGTTCTCATTTATCTGATAAAGGATTTTATGATTTAGTAGATATATGTAAAAAGCCATTTATAGCATCACATTCTAATGCAAGGTCTATTACTAATCATCCAAGAAATTTAACTGATGATATGATAAGAAAACTTGCTTTAAAAGGTGGAGTTATGGGAATAAATTTTTGCAGTGTTTTTTTAGGAGAAAGTGAAGAAGCTAAAATATCTCAAATGGTAAATCATATAAAACATATAGTAAATATAGGAGGAATAGGTATAGTAGCACTTGGTTCGGATTTTGATGGTATAGAAAATGAAGTTGAAATAAGAAATACAGGTGAAATGAATAATTTAGCATATGCTCTTAAAAAAGAAGGATTAAAAGAAAGTGATATTGAAAAAATATTTTTTGAAAATGTAAAAAATGTTTTAAAAGAAACTTTAAAATAATATTATAATTAACTGAATATAGCCAAAAATATATTTTTGGCTATATTCAGTTATTTTTTTATAATTTTTAAATAAATGAGCACATTAATAGATATATATATTTTTTATTAAAGGTGTGATATTAATTGAAAAAAAGAAATTTAATTTTATTAGGATTAGGTGTAGCATCAGTGTCAACAATAATAAGTCGAAATATAGTAAAACCTAAAAATTTAGGTGTAGTTAAGGGTAGATTACATGAGATACCTAATAGGCCAAGTGCAGTATCAACAGAAACGATTTACCATAATAAAAGGGTTGAAACTTTGCCCTTTAAAGGAGACTTAGAAGAGTCAAAAGAAAAAATAGTAAAGGTATTAAACTGTATAGGAGGGATATTGGTATTAAGGGTTGAATATGATTATATTTATGCAGTATCAACAACACCACTATTAAGATATCATGATGATATAGAGTTCTATTTTGATGAAAAATTACAATGTATTCATTATAGATCTTGTGCTAGAGTACCATATTATGATTTTGGAACAAATAAAAACAGATACTTAAAGATAAGGGATTATTATTTTCATTTAGTATAGTCCATAGAAAGTTATTTAAGAATAAAAGTAAATTTATTCTTAGGTAACTTTTTATATTATTAAGCATATATGAAAAGAATAAATTAATATAAATTAGGTAAACTAAAAAAGAATATTTAATATACAAAATAAAAATTGAAAAGAAGGGATTATATGAGAAGAAAAGATTATAATATTTTAATTATTGCTATAGCATTTTTAGTAACTTTATTTGGAATAATAAATTATAAAAATTTAGATGAAAAAAGGTTGAAAACCACTAAAGTTTTTAATAATGATTTATATAAATATAATAAAGAGATATGTAAACCTAAAAATAGCAAAGAAATTATACAAGCTATAAAAGCAAAGGATGAGGACAGAGCTGTTTCATATTATATATGCAATGAAAAGGATGAAAAAATTGTATATCTAACTTTTGATGATGGTCCAAGTGATAATACATCTAAAATATTAGATATATTAGATAAATATGATGCTAAAGCTACATTTTTTGTTATTGGTCACGAGGATGAACCATCTATAAACACATATAATGATATAATAAAAAGAGGTCATACTATAGGTAATCATACTTATAGTCATGATTATAAATATATTTATAACTCTGTTGAAAATTTTTCTCAGGATTTTGATAAAATGCAATGTTTTATTAAAGATAAATGTGATTACGATATAGAAATAGCTAGGTTTCCAGGAGGAAGCAATAATACGGTTAGTAATAGATATCATAATGATATAATGATAGACCTTAGTAAATGTTTAATAGATAAAAATATAACATATTTTGATTGGAATGTTGATTCTGGTGATGCTAATGGAACTACAATGGATGTAGATTACATAATTAAAAGAACTTTAGAAGGAGCAAGAAAATTTGATTCTCCAATAATATTAATGCATGATGCACCTACGAAAAAAACAACAGTATATGCATTATCCTACATAATAGAAACCCTTAAAAATGAAGGGTATGAATTTAGGGCTTTAAATTGTGATGAATATGTAATACAATTTTTAAGAGCAAAATATTAGTAAATAATCAGTAATAAAATATATAGTTATTGATTAATAGGGGGGATTTTTTTGTTTTTACCTAAAGATGTAGAATTTATAATAGACACTTTATATAAAAAAGGATATGAGGCTTTTGTTGTAGGCGGTTGTGTTAGGGATGATATTTTAGGGAAAAAACCTAATGATTATGATATAACCACTAGTGCTAAACCTAATAAAGTGAAAGAAATTTTTCAGAGTTTAAAATTAAAAGTTATAGAAACTGGTATTCAGCATGGAACAATTACTTTAGTTTTAAATAATATTAATTATGAAATTACAACTTATAGAATTGAAGGGGATTATTTAGATAATAGAAGACCTAGTAAGGTATTCTTTACAGAAAATTTGAAAGAAGATTTAAAAAGAAGAGATTTCACGATAAATGCAATGGCTTATAATAATTATGTTGGATTAGTAGATTTTTTTCATGGTAGAGAAGATTTAAATAAAGGTATAATAAGAGCTATTGGTAATGCAAATGATCGTTTTGATGAAGATGGGCTTAGAATGTTAAGGGCAATTAGATTTAGCACCCAGCTAAATTTTAAAATAGAAGAGAAAACTAAGGATGCTATATTGAGTAGAAGCTCATTAATAAAAAATATAAGTATAGAAAGAATTATAGAAGAATTAAAGAAAATTTTAATAAGTGCTATACCATCTAAAGGGATAAATGAATTAGTTAACTTAAAACTAATGGAATATATTATACCAGAGATAATAAATCTTGTAGGGTTTAATCAACAAAGCAAATATCATGATAAAGACATTTATTATCATACTATGGAAGTGTTAGATAATGTAGAAAATAATATTTCTTTGAGATTAGCAGCATTACTTCATGATATAGGTAAGCCTAATACATTTACTTTAGATGAAAAAGGTGGACATTTTTATTTTCATGAGGCTGAGGGAGCAAAGATTTGTAAAAGTATATTAGAAAGGTTAAAATTTGATAATAAAATTAAAGAAACAGTAGTAATTTTAGTGAAAAATCACATGAGAGTTATAAAAGGGAATAATAAATATAAGATTAAGAAATATATAAATGAAGTTGGACAAGAAAATCTGAATTTAATTTTTTCACTAATGATAGCAGATAGGTTAGCATCACATAAAGATTATAGAGGATATGATGACATCTTAAATATGAAAAGTATGTGTAATAAAATTATAACATCAAATGAACCGCTTAAAGTTAAGGATTTACAGATAACAGGAGACGATATTATACAATGTGGTATAAAGCCAGGAAAAGAAATAGGAAATATTTTAAATAATCTTTTAGAAAAGGTTTTAAAGGATCCTTCATTGAATGAAAAAAACATATTAATTAATGAAATATTAGTTTATACAAATAATAATAAGTAGATAGAGGATTTAACATAATTGTAATAAACTCGTTGTTAAATAAATACTAATAGTATATAATTGTTACTATGATTTAAAAAGAAAGTTAGGCATGAAAAAGTAATAGAAGGTTATAGAATCTATAAGTGATTTAATCTATTATTTCATTGAAATTGTCTTATATTCAAATTATATATACATAAAGGAGAAATAAAAATGGAATTAAAAAAGAGAATGAAATTCATAGACCCAGAGACAAAGGAAGTTGTGGAATTAGAAGAGGTAGATAGAATAGAATTAAATGGCAATACATATTTATTATTAGCGCCACTAGACAACTCAGATGATGCTTACATATATAAAATTGTAAATATGGAAGGTGAGAAATACGAGCTTACTGAAGTTGAAGATGAAAAAGAATTTGAAGCTGTAGTAGCTGAATATGATAGATTATTTGATGAAGAAATGAACGAATAATAAAAAAGATGCCTAGGAAAATGAATAAACATTTTTAGGCATCTTTTTTCTATTCTAAAAGTTCAAAAGTATAACCTTGTTGTTTTGCTTCTTTTATAACATCTCCTAAAATTTCATTATTTGTTTTAGAAACAGCATGTATAAGCATTATAGAACCATTATGTAAACCATCTAAAATTTTTTTCTTTGCTTTTTCAGGTTCAGGTTGATTATTAATATCCCAATCATGATAAGCAAAACTCCAAAATACAGTTTTATAACCTAAATTTTTAGTCATAGCTAAACTACGTTGTGAATATTTACCCATTGGTGGTCTGAAAAATTTAGGCATTTCAGTTCCTGTAATTTCAGTAAATAACTCTTCTACATCAGTGAACTCTTTATTGAATTTACTTTCATCAGTGGCTACTTCAGGCATAGAAGGGTGGTGGTTAGAGTGGTTTCCAACAATATGACCTTCATCTACCATTCTTTTTATGATATCTTGATTATCTCTGATATAAGGTAAGGTAACAAAAAAGATTGCTTTTACATCATTTTCTTTTAAAGTATCAAGAATTTTATCAGTATAGCCATTTTCATAACCTTCATCAAAGGTTAAATATAAAACTTTTTTAGAAGTATCTCCAAGGCAATGTGCATCATAATCTTCGAATTTGAAAGATAATTTATCATTCAGACGTGGAGTTTCATGATTTCCATTGGGAACAAACCACCAGTCAATACAGGTGTTGTCTACACTAGTATCCATCTTTTCAGCTTTTTTTTCTTTTTTCTCAAGTGGTTTATTATTTTTATCCTTTTCTGCTTTTATGGTTTGCATTACCATTTCATATTTTTCATTATTCTCAGGTAAGTATTGTTTACAGTATGAAAAATATGAAAAAGCACAAGAACCAATAACTGCAACTGAAAGGGTAAGTGGCAGTAATTTACTTATTTTTTTCATTTAAGTACTCTCCTTTCTACACAATATAATATTAGTTTACACAGATTTAAAGAATTTTATTACAATGAGAAAATATTAAGCTTTTACAAGTAGAAAGTAGAGTATAGTTTATTTTTTATATAAAAAGGTACTTGAACTTTTAATTTCAAGTACCTTTTTAAAAATATTATATTTAAATTTTAATTTATTGAAATTGAATTATCATTATTCAATGATTTTTTTTTTAATTTAACTTCAGGTTCACGTGGTAATTTAAATAATGGTATAAATCTATCAAGGCCAGTAAGAGTAAGTAAAAGTATAGAGATTACTGCAACAAAGGCCATAATGTTATATTTTATAAAATCAGTTGCTGCAAATTGACGAAGAGGATATACAGCAGATGCTATGCCAGCATAAAAACTTAAATATACATGCCATGGTATTAGTTGAGATCCAAAAACACCTAATGCATCAGAAAAAGTAGCGTTTCTTAAACGAAGCTTGTACATAGCTTCTTCATCACCTTCAACATTCTCTTCAACTAATCCTTTAATAATAGGTCCAATAGTAACTATTTGTGCCATTTCATCTGCAAGAAGTGCATTACCAGCTATTGAAAGAACACCGTTCCAGAACATAAGTTGGCGTACATTTCTTGAAAATAAAACTATAAGTTTTGATAGAGGTTCAAAGGCTTTCATTCTAGCCATTATACCACCGAAAGCACCAACCCACATCATCATTACAATAACCCATTTTCCAGCTTCACCAAATCCACCTTCTACTAAAGCTAAGAAGTCTGTTAAATTTGTAGTTCCAGCAAATAATCCGAAAACTAAAGAAGATATAATACCTATAGATAAACAAGCGAGCGTTGGTATACCTTTAACAGCTGCTGCTATAACAAGGATTAATGGTATTATCATATAATATGGAACTCCAGATTTAACTTGGTTTAGTAAATCTACAGCTTCTGGTTTTTGTGCTTCTAAAACACCCCAAACTTCATTAGGAATTGCATTTATAGCAGCACTTCCTGAAGATACAGTTGTAGGTAATTTTAATGAAATTATATAAAATAAGATTGCTGTTACAACTAAACAACTTAAAGACCAAACCCCTTGATGTTTAATTCTATCAATAACTTCAACATTTTGTATACCTGAACTAACAACAGTAGTATCAGATATAAGACCAATATTATCACCAAAACAAGAACCACCGGCTATAGCTGCCACTGTTATAAGTATATTGCCATCAACAATGTGAGAAAGCCATAAAAATATAGGAGCACAGGCTGCAAAAGTTCCCCAAGAAGTACCTGTAGCAATTGAAAGTATTGCAGTAACTAAAAATCCTGTAACAGCAACAGTTCTAGCAGTAAGACCAAGTTCTAATGCTAAGTTAACTATTGATGCACCAACACCAGTAGACATAAATGCAGATGCCATAGCGTAGGCAAACATTAAAATAAAGAAAACAAGTTGCATTGATTTTACATTATCTACAGCACAATCAACAAGTTCATCAAATTTAATTTTTTCTGTTATTGTGGCAATTATAGCTGCATAAAGAGTTGAAAGCGGTGCTGCCATTAAGGCATTCATTTTCAGCATCATTAAACCAGCTAAAAGAAATACTGGAGATAATTTTAAAAAACCAATTATAATTTTTTTAAAAGTCAATATAAACTCCCCCTTTTTATAACGTCAAAGTTTGGTTAAAGCGTATATTTGTTTTAGAATTAAAAGTAGAGTTAAAATATTTCATATATTTTATGTTAAATATATATTAATATTTATAAACTAGTCATTTAATGCTAAAACAAGGTTTGGTTATAAGTAGATTATAATGCCATACAAAAAATAATTCAATATCTTTAGAAAATTCTAACAATTTGTTAATAAAGTTATAAACCTATAATTAATAGGGGAGATTTATGTTGAAAGTGAATTTTTATATGTAATTTTATAATGAAATAAGAGGGAAAAGTTATATATTAAAATAATAAAAAAGCTAGCATTTATATAATGCTAGCTTTACATACATATATTATGAAGTTGCTTCTAACTCATTGTTATAATTGTCATCTGTAGAAGCAGATTTCTTTTTAAGTCTAACCTGTGGCTCTCTTGGTATACCGAAATAAGGTATAAATCTATCAAGGCCAGTAAGGGTAAGAAGTAATAATGAGAATACTGCAACAAATGCCATTACATTAAATTTTATAAAATCAACTGGTGTAAAAGTATATAATGGATATACGGCATTGGCAATTGCTACATAAAAGCCTAAATAAACATGCCATGGAATTAATTGAGAACCAAAAACTCCTAATGCACTTGAAAAACTAGCATTTCTTAAACGTAATTGATACATATCTTCTTCACTAGCTTCAACATTTTCATCAACTAATTCTTTAATAATAGGTCCAATAGTAACTATTTGTGCCATTTCATCTGCAAGTAATGCATTACCGGCTATAGAAAGTACACCATTCCAGAACATAAGCTGACGTACATTTTTTGAAATATAAACAACTAACTTAGAAATAGGTTCAAAGGCTCTCATTTTAGCCATTATACCACCAAAAGCACCAACCCACATCATCATTACAATTACAGTTTGTCCTGCCTCAGAGAATCCACCTTTTACTAACTCTAAAAACTCAGGTACAGAAGTAGTTCCTGCAAATAATCCTAAGATTAGTGAAGAAATAATTCCTAAGAATAAACAAGATAATGTAGATAAACCTTTTATAGCAGAACCTATAACAAGTATTAAAGGAATTACCATGTATATAGGAACACCTAATTTAACTTGGTTTAATAAGTCTACAGCAGCAGGTCGTTGTTCTTGTAATACACCCCATACTTCTTTAGGAATTGCATCTATAGCTGAAGCTGCATTGGTAGAAGCAACATTTGAAAGTCCAAAATATGCACTTAAGAAATAGAATATTATAGCAGTTATAACTAGACATATAATAGACCAAACACCTTGGTTTTTAAGCCTGTCTATAACTTCTACCTTTTGAATACCTGAACTAACAACGGTACAATCAGATATAAGTCCAATATTGTCACCAAAGCAAGAACCACCTGCAGTGGCAGCAACTGTTAATAAAACATCCCCACCAACTATATGAGAAAGCCATAAGAATATAGGTGCACAAGCGGCAAAAGTACCCCATGACGTTCCAGTAGCAACGGATAAAATACAAGTAACTAAAAAACTTGTAACAGCAACTGTTCTAGCTGTTAATCCTAATTTTAATGCAACGTTAACTATAGCAGCACCTACGCCAGTAGCCATAAATGCAGCTGCCATAGCATATGCAAACATAAGTATAAAGAAAACAAGTTGCATAGATTTTACATTTTCAACTGAGCAATCAATAAGTTCATTAAATTTAATTTTCTCTGTAAAGTATGCCATCAATGCTGCCCAGCAAGTTGCAAGTGGAGCAGCGATTAAAACATCCATTCCAGACATCATTAAACCTACAAGAACTCCAACCGGTGAAAGTTTTAAAAGTCCAATTAAAAAAGTCACTATAAATTCCCCCTCTACGTTAACCATTTTATAATGGTAACTAAAAAAATAAAATAATAAATAAAAATTAAAAAAAAGTAGATTTATAAGTTTTTTGAAATAATTTTGTATGTTTAAGTAAATTATAGAATGAAAAAATAAACAATTCAATGTTTTGAGAAAATTCTAATACTTTATTAATAATTTATATACATATATTAAAAAATCTACTTATATATTCAATGAAATTTTAATCGAAATTTAAATTTATTTAAATTTTAAACCTTTTAAATTTATTATATCATATTTTTTTATATATATTTAAAATAAAAAACAATAAAATATATACCAAATCTAATAATATAAGCCATTTGGTTTAAAATTGTCAAGGAAAAACTAGTTTAGTTAAATGAAAATGTAAAAAAATTAACAAAATTAAGATATAAAAAATATAAAATTAACACTTTATTAACGTAATGTTCATAAATAAAGCTTATTTGTTGAAATCTTTTTTTATTATAAATAATAAAGTCAAAATTAACAAGGCATTTTTACAAAAAAATTAAATTACTTTTAACAATGTGTAAAATAAATGAATAACATACAGTTATTTTAAATTGTTGTCAAAATAGATATAATTGCCTATATTTTATAGTAAATATAAGTATTAAAAAATAAAAATGGTGTGTTATTTTTTAATACTTAATAAAATAACACACCATTTAAGATACTAATAATCAGATTTTACAGATTTATCATCATTTACAATTGCAACAGAAGCACTAGCTCCAATTCTATTAGCACCAGCTTCGATAGCATTTAATACATCTTCTTTGGTTCTAACTCCGCCTGATGCTTTAACTCCAACATTTGGACCTACAACTTTTCTCATAAGCTTTAAATCCTCGACATTAGCACCACCAGTACTAAAACCAGTTGAAGTTTTAACAAAATCAGCACCAGCTTCTACAGAAAGCTCACAAGCTTTAATCTTTTCATCATCAGTTAAAAGGCAAGTTTCTATTATAACTTTAACAAGTGCTTTTCCTTTTGCAGTTTCAACAACTTCTTTAATATCATTTAGAACTAAATCATAATTTTTATCCTTTAAGGCTCCTACATTGATAACCATATCAATTTCATTAGCTCCAAGTTCTATAGATCTTGCAGTTTCAAAGGCCTTTGCTTTAGAGTCCATAGCACCTAAAGGGAACCCAACAACAGTACAAACTAGAACTCCGGAATCTTTTAATTGTTCCGCAACAAATTTTGTGTAACAAGAGTTAACACATACAGATTTAAATTTATATTCTTTTGCTTCATCACATATTTTTTTTACTTGATCTAATGTAGTATCAGCTTTTAATATAGTGTGATCGATCATTGATGCAATATTCATATTGGTAACCTCCAAAAATTATATATTTAAATAATAATTAATATAACATATTAACTATATAAATATTTATATTATATTAAAAAACAAAAATATACTTTATTTATACAGTATATTTGAAAATATATTATATACTGTAAAGAAAAATATGTCAATTAAGTATATCTCAAAAAGATATTAATTTTTTTTAATCATTTTAAAATCATAGCTTCCATCTTTAGATTTTTTATTTAATTTTGATGAAAGTAAAAATGAAACTACTAAAAATACTAATCCAATTATAGCACCAAAAAGTTCATAGTTTGATATATTTAGTGCTTTGAAAGTAAAAACTCCTCCAAACAAACCGATAAGGGTCATTATTGTTGGAAATACATAAGCCCAAAAGGTCATACTAGAAAATGCTTTGTTGTTAACTGAAACAGTTATTGCATCTCCAACATTAGCGTCTAACGTGTTTTGTACAGGAATTATAATAGTATCAGAAGGGCAAGGTGATTTACAACTACCACAATTTCCTCCACATCCAGATTTCTTTATAAAAGCAATTTCAGCAATATCGCCATTGATTCTTTTTACAACACCATTTTGTTCCATAACTTTCGCCTCCTTAATTTAATATTAAATTAAATATATGTAAAATACAAATACAATTAGTTATAGGGTTCCAAGTTAACTTCTAAAATTATTTATCCACAAAATTGGATACCCGAAATAGTGAGACATGCTCCGAATCACCTAAAATTCAACTTATACATCAAAAACTAGCCAATTAGAGCTATATATATAAGTTGAATTTTATGTAAAATAAAAGATTTAAATTAAAACCATTAGAGAAGAATACATCTTCTCTAATGGTTTTATAAGTTTTATTATCTAAAATTTTAAGCTTTAATAGTTTCAGTTTATTTAGGTTCTACTTTGTTAGTGTTTGCAGGTTTACGTAAATTTTCAATGCAATGTTTTGGACATTTATTAGCGCATATTCCACAGTTAACACACTTAGAATAATCAATTACAGGTAAATTGTTTACCATAGTAATTGCTTCCTTAGGACAGTTTTTAGCACATAAGCCACAACTAATACATCCTACAGCACAAGCATCCATAACATCTTTTCCTTTATTATTAGAATTACATTGTATACGTACTTTAGATTCTTTAGGTACAAGGGCAATTACACCTTTAGGGCAAGCAGTAACACAAGCGCCACAAGCCACACAGTTTTCTTTGTTAACCTTAGCAATTCCATCTACTATTTCTAAAGCATCAAATTTACAAGCTTTAACACAACTTCCTAAGCCTAAACATCCAAAATCACAAGATTTATCACCTGTACCAGGAGTGTTCATAGCCATATTACAATCTTTTACACCATAGTAAATAGATTTTGTTTTAGCTTTATCACAAGTTCCGTTACATTTAACATAAGCAACTTTTGGATCAGAAGTTTCAACGGATACACCTAAAATCTCAGATATACCAGCAGAAGCTGTAGCACCGCCAGGATTACAAAGATTTGGTTTAACACCATCATTAACAACTGCTTCTGCATAGGCATCACAGCCAGCAAAACCACAAGCACCACAGTTAGCACCAGGTAGACAATTACGAACTTTAGGTATTCTATCATCTACCTCAACTTTAAATTTATCATTAGCATATCCAAGTAATAAACCAAATAAAAGACCGAGGCCTCCAAGGCTTAATACAGGAAATAATATTTCTTTAATTCCAATGTCCATTAAAATGCCTCCTTATATAAGACCACTGAATCCAAAGAATGCTATAGCCATAATTCCTGCTGTAATTAATGCAAGAGGCAATCCTTTGAACGCTTCTGGTATATCGGTATTTTCTTCCATTCTTTCTCTAAGACCTGCAAGTAAAACTATTGCAAGCATATAACCAAGTGCCGCACCGGCAGAATTAACGATAGATTCTATTAAGTTATAGTTATTATCCATGTTTAAAACAGCAATACCTAAAACAGCACAGTTAGTTGTTATAAGTGGTAAGAATATACCTAATGCTTTATAAAGACTAGGATTAGTTTTCTTTACAACTATTTCAACAAATTGAACTAATGCAGCTATAACTAATACGAATGCTAGTGTAGATAAATACCCAATATCAAGAGGTATTAATATACACTTATTAACTATATAAGTAATTGTTGAAGCAAGTATCATAACGAATACAACAGCAAGCCCCATACCTTTAGCAGTTTCAGTTTTTTTAGAAACTCCTAGGAAAGAACATATTCCTAAGAACTTTGATAAGATTACGTTATTAACAAGTAACGCACTTATAAATATTGCAAAAAGTCCCAAAATTATTCACCTCTTTATATTATTTTGAAAGTTTAGATTTTTTAGCACTAGAAATTTTGTATTGATTTAATATGGCTAGTAGTACTCCTAAAGTTATGAAAGCACCAGGTGCAAGAAGCATAATTCCTGCTGGCTCATAAGCTTTTGGTAGCACTTGTAATCCATAAAAAGTTCCAGCTCCTAATATTTCTCTTACAGAAGCTAATACAGTTAATGCTAAAGTAAATCCAAGACCCATACCAATAGCATCAAATATGGAATCAATAACTGTATTTTTAGAAGCATAAGCTTCAGCTCTTCCAAGAATTATACAGTTAACAACTATAAGCGGTATGAATAATCCTAATTCTTTATATAAATCAGGTAAATATCCTTGTACTAAAAATTGAATTAAAGTAACAAAGCTAGCAATAATAACTATAAATGCTGGTATTCTGATTTTATCAGGAATACATTTTCTAAGTAGTGCTATAACTGCATTTGATCCTATAAGAACTGCAGTTGCTGCAAGTCCCATACCAATGGCATTTTTTACGTTGCTTGTAGTAGCCAGGGTAGGACACATAGCTAAAACTTGTATAAAAACAGGGTTTTCAACAATTATACCCGCTTTTAATCTTTCTGTAAGTTTACTCATGATTACTGCGCTCCTTTCAGATTTTCATTAAATAGTTTAACAGCATTATTAACTCCAGCTGTAACAGCTTTAGATGTTATAGTAGCACCAGAGATTGCTAAAACTTTATCATCAGAACCACTTTCTTTATCTACAGATAGTTCAGTCGCTTCTTTATCTTTAAATTGATCTATAAACTCAGGTTCTTTAGCCTTACTACCAAGACCTGGAGTCTCGCTTAGTGATAAGATTTGTACACCTTCAATTTTACCATCTTCAGATATACCAATCATCATATTAATAGGTCCGCCATATCCTTTGCTAGATACATTTATACAGTAGCCAACGTTTTTACCATTTTTAGTTCCAGCTTCAACGCCAAGAATTTCTTCTGTTATTTCAACATCTTTTACAGTTGCAAAATCTTCAGCTTCAGGCAATATAACTTTCATAGCGGCAACTTTTTCTTCTTTTTCTTTAGCTAAAATAGGTCCCATAGTAACTGAATGGGCAACAGATAATATAAGTCCAGCGATTGCTGTAATTATAAGAAGTATTCCACCTAATTTAAAATTTTCTTTCACTTATTTTACCTCCCCAAAAGCACGCGGCTTAACATATTTATCGATTATAGGTACAAACAAGTTCATGATTAGTATTGAATAAGATACACCTTCAGCATATCCACCAAATATACGAATAACTGTAGTTAAAATACCACAACATACACCAAAGATTACTTGTCCTTTTTTAGTCATAGGAGATGTAGTGTAATCTGTAGCCATAAATATTGCACCAATCATTAATCCACCTGAGAACATTTCAATAATTGCTTGGTTAACAGTAAAACTATCTCTACCTATAAATCCTAATATTAATGTAAGAATTAATGTAGTTCCTATATAAGCTACAGGAATATGAAAAGTAATAACTTTTCTATATAATAAATAAGCAAAACCTATAAGTAGTGCTAATGCAGAAATTTCACCAACACAACCACCTACATTACCTAAAAATGCATCTGCAATTGAAGGCATTGAGCCGCCGCCATATTTAGCGATAGCAAGAGGTGTTGCTGTAGAAACTCCATTTAGCGTCCATTCTGTCATATGACCAGGATATGCAGATAATAAGAAAGCTCTACCTAATAGTGCAGGGTTTACTATATTTTGTCCAATTCCTCCAAAGAAGCATTTAACAACTATTATAGAAACAGCACTTCCTATAACACAAATCCAAATAGGAGCAGTTGGTGGAAGGTTATAAGCTAAAAGTATTCCGGTAACAACTGCACTTAAGTCTTTTATAGTAATAGGGCGTTTTGTTATTTTTTGAAATAGATATTCAAAAACTACGCAAGAAACTACACAAGCAATTGTAACTACAAGTGCTCCAATTCCTAAATATATAACTCCTGCAATTAGAGCAGGCATTAAAGCAATAACAACATCTCTCATTATAGTGTTTACAGAGTCCTTAGACTTTATATGAGGAGATGATGATACTGTAAATAACTTTTCAGACATATTTTTTCACCTCAATTATTTACTTTTCTTTCTATTGTTCATTATTACTCGTTTTCCTTCACGACAAGATTGAGTTAAGTGTCTTTTAGCAGGACAAATATAAGAACAAGCACCGCATTCTATACAAGATAGTCCACTATTTTTTTCAAACTCTTCAAACTCTCCTCTTAATACTAAACTATTTAATTTAGATGGTATAAGCCACATAGGACATGCTGTTACACATCTACCACATCTTATACAATTAGATTCTTCAGAAAGATCTGCTTGATCTTTTAAAAGTGCTAATACTCCAGATGTACCTTTAATTGAAGGGACTTCTAATGATATAAGTGACATTCCCATCATTGGTCCACCAGATAAAACCTTAACTGGATCTTCTTTGAATCCACCACAAGCATCTACAAGTTCAGTTAATGAAGTACCAAATTTAACTTGTAAGTTTTTAGGCTCTTTAACTGCCTCACCAGTGATAGTAACAATTCTATCTGTTAGAGGTCTTCCGTTTATAACAACATCACGTATAGCGTAAATTGTCGCTAAATTTTGAACTATACATCCTACATCAGCTGGAAGTTTTCCAGTTGGAACAGCTCTTTTAGTAAGGGCATATATAAGTTGTTTTTCAGCACCTTGTGGATATTTAGTTTTTAAACTTTTTACTTCAATACCTTTATATTCTTCAAGTGCAGATTGAAGAATTGATATTGCATCACTTTTGTTATCTTCTATACCAATATAAATATTAGCATTAGGGAACATATGTTTAATAATTTCTAAGCCTTCTATAATTTCTGCATGTTTTTCAAGCAGTAATCTATAGTCACAAGTTAAATAAGGTTCACATTCAGCACCGTTTATAATAATTGTGTCTATTTCTTGCTTTGGTGAAAGCTTTACATGAGTTGGGAAACATGCTCCTCCAAGTCCTACAATTCCACCTTCGTTTATAATTTTTAGCAGTTCATCTTTTGAAAGTGATTTATAGTCTGCATGAGGAGTGAATTCACATTCTTCATATAAACCATCATTTTCAATTACAATTGACATAATCTTTTTACCGCTAGTATGAAGCATTGGTACAACATTTTTAACTGTACCTGATACACTTGAATGAATTGGAGCGGATACAAAACCTGTAGCCTGTCCAATTTTTTGACCAACTAGAACCCTATCACCTTTTTGTACTATTGGCTCACAAGGTGCACCGATATGTTGGCTCATTGGAAATACTAAGTCTTTTTTAGGTAGTAAAGGTTCAATTGCTTTGTCTTTACTTAGAGTTTTTCCATGTGGTGGATGAATACCACCTTTGAAACTAAAAAGTCCCATAAATAATCCTCCTTTTTGTATTCTGAAAGTTAAAAAAATTAACATTTATAAATTAAATGTATGTATACAATTAAAATTATAAGACAAATTGTGCGATTTGTAAAATATTTAACCTAATATTAAAAATTTAACAAATTTATATAAATTATATAAATTAATGTTCAATATTTTAAAAGAAATATTAGTAATTTTTTTTAAAAAAAATAGTAGAAAATTTAATATATTTAAAATAAATCTATTAAATTTAAAAGAAAAACACATGATAAATAAAAAAAGAGAAACATTAAAATTCTTACCAAGTCTTTAAAATTCAGTGTAAAGACTATGAAATATGTGGTAAAAATATGAACAATATAGAAAGTAGATGAAAAATGTCGAAAAATACGAAAAGTCTTTAATTTGAATTATAAGCATCATTTTTAATCATAATTTCAAAAAATATTTTTAAGAAAAATTAAAAAAATATTTTTAAAATTAAAAAAATTTGTAGTAAAATTAACAATCATAGAGAAAAATATATATTATTTGGTAAAAAAGTAGGATGATTTCTAAAAAAATATACTTTAATTTTAAAAAAATATTAATAAAATTATATTAATTTTAAATAACATTAAATAATATATTTAATTATTAAATAAAAATTTGTCAAAAAAGCTATTTAAAAATGTGAAAAAATAAATTTGTATGAATATTTATGTAAAATGAAAAGTAAAAATTGTAACATTATTATGTGAAGAAAGTTCAAATTTTTATTTATTCATGAAGTATAAAAAATTTCATTTAAATAATATTATAAAATTTAAGATGTATAGGTTAACCTAGAATTAGTATAATTATGTTGATGGAAAATTTCAATGAATAAGATGAAAGAAAATAATTAGGGTAAAATTAAAAAATATGTTTTACATGAGATAAAAATTTATGGTTACAACAATAATAATTCTATTGTTATAGGGAAACAAGCTCCAATTTTAATTTATTCAATAGTTTTAAAATATTTTCATACAAAATATAATGTTGAATTTGAATGATTCGGAGCAGGTCTCACTATTTTAGGTATCCAAGTTTTGAAATGTATAATTTAAAAAATCAATTGAAACTTATAGTTAGAAATTATATAGAATCATTGAAAATAGATAATTAATTTAAGATATTATTAAATTTGAATATGACTAAATAAAAAACAGAATATAAATATTAAAAAAAGCAAATTTTAAGTATGTAAATAAAATAAAAAACATTTATTTTTTTAGTTGCATTTATAAAAAAAACGTGATATTATTTAAACAAGCTAAACAAATGCTTATTAAATAAGCAGATATGTAGGTGAAAAGATGACGAAAAGAGAAGAAGAAATATTAAACTTAATAAAAAAGAATCCTTTGATATCTCAAAATCAGTTAAGTGATGTGCTAGGAATAACAAGATCGTCTGTAGCTGTACATATAACTAATCTAATAAAGAAAGGTTATATAAAAGGTAAGGGTTACATTGTAAATGATGAAGATTTTGTTGTTGTAATAGGAGGAGCTAATGTAGATATCTTAGGAATAGCCAAAAAAAATTTAATATATAAAGATTCCAATATAGGAAGAATAAAAATGTCATTAGGTGGAGTTGGAAGAAACATTGCTGAAAATTTAGTAAGGCTTGGAATTAATACAAAGCTTATAACTACCATAGGTGATGACCTTTATGGGACAAAAATATTAAATGAATGTAGAGATTTAGGTATAGATTTAGAAAATAGTTTGATGCTTAAAGGATATAATTCATCTGTATATATGTCTATCTTAGATTCTAAAAACGACATGCATGTTGCTATATCTGAAATGGAGATATTAGACAATATGTCTATAGATTTTATTAAACAAAAGAAAAATATAATAGAGTCTTCTAAAATGGCTATTATAGATACTAATATACCTAAAGAAATTATAGAGTATGTTGTAAATAATTTTAAAGATACCAAATTCTTTTTAGATACAGTATCTACAGAAAAAAGTAAAAAAGTTAAAGATATAATAGGAAAGTTTCATACAATAAAACCTAACAAATATGAAGCTGAAATTTTATCAGGAATAGAAATTAAAAATAAAGAAGACCTAACAAAAGTTAGTGAGTTTTTCTTAAATAAAGGTGTTGAAAGAGTTTTCATATCTTTAGGAGAAGAAGGAACTTATTATAACGATCAAAAGGGAAATGAAAAAATTGTTACACCAAATAAAGTTGAAGTTAGGAATGCTAATGGAGCAGGGGATGCTTTTGTATCTGGGCTAGTTTATTCATATCTGAGAGATTATTCCGTGGAAGATACTATAAATTTTTCAATGGCATGTTCTGCAATGGCGTTAAGTCATGAAAATACTATAAATCCCAATATAAATCCAGAGGATGTTAATTTATTAGTTGAACAAAATAAAAAAAGATAAAAATTGTAATTAATTTATAAATGAAAAGGTTTATTTAAAAGGAGTGTAATTTTATGTTAGAAAAATATTTAGAAATAAATGAAGATGTTAAAAAAGCCCTAGAAGAAGGAAAGCCAGTAGTTGCATTAGAATCTACTATAATTTCTCATGGCATGCCGTATCCTAAAAATGTAGAGATGGCTTTAAAAGTAGAACAAATAATAAGAGAAAATGGAGCAGTTCCAGCAACTATAGCTATATTAGGTGGGAAATTAAAAGTTGGATTAACTAAAGATGAAGTTGAATATTTAGGAAAAGCACCTAATGTTATAAAAACAAGTAGAAGAGATATACCTTTTATAGTTGGTAAGAAGCTTGATGGGGCAACAACTGTTGCGTCTACTATGATAATAGCAAATCTTGCAGGTATAAAAGTATTTGCAACAGGTGGAATTGGAGGAGTTCATAGAGGAGCTCAAGAAACTTTTGATATATCAGCAGACCTTGAAGAATTAGGAAATACAAATGTTGCTGTAGTTTGTGCAGGTGCAAAATCTATACTAGATATAGGATTAACTTTAGAATACTTAGAAACTAAAGGAGTTCCAGTTATTGGGTATAAAACAGAGGAATTACCAGCGTTCTATACTGTGAAATCAGGATTTAAAGTAGATTATAAAGTTGAAGATGCGAAAGAATTAGCTGTTGCATTAAAAGCAAAATGGGATTTAAGTTTAAAAGGTGGAGTTGTTGTTGCAAATCCAATTCCAGAAGAATATGCAATGGATTATGACATGATAACGAATGCTATAAATAATGCAGTAAAAGAAGCAGAAGAAAAAGGTATAAAAGGCAAAGAATCAACACCTTTCTTACTTTCAAAAGTAAAAGAAATAACTAAAGGACAAAGTTTAGAAGCTAATATAGAACTTGTTTACAACAATGCTAAACTTGGTGCTGATTTAGCTGTAGAATTAAGTAAATTACAATAATATATAACTAAAATATATTTTAGTATTAGCTGCCTTTAAATAGAATTTATTTTCTATTTAGAGACAGCTTTTTTATGTGTATTTTGCTAAATAAATAATATTTTTTAAATATATAGTTGAAAATAAAAAAATATGATAATATTCATAATGTAGAAAAAATATAAAAAATAGGTTAAGGAGGAATATGGAAAAGGGAGTTTTACGTGATAAAAGATTTTATAAGAAAATGTTTGCAATAGCTATTCCAGTAATGATTCAAAATTTAATATCATCATCATTAAACATGGTAGATACTATAATGATAGGTAAATTGGGGGAAACACAAATTGCTGCAGTTGGTCTTGCAAATCAGTTCTATTTTTTATTCTCACTATTTATTTTTGGAGTTAATAGTGGATGTTCAATATTTACTGCTCAGTTTTGGGGGAAAAATGATAAAAGTAATATAAGAAAAATATTAGGGATTTGCTTAATTTTAGGATGTGCTGGAGGATTAGTATTTAATGTATTAGCTTTTTTTGCTCCAGAGTTTGTAATGCGATTTTTTACCAAAGATCCATTAGTAATAAAATTAGGTGCAGATTATTTGAAAATAGTAGGATGGAGTTATGTAATAACAGCTATAAGTTATGCTTTTGCTTTTTCTTGCAGAGGTATAGGACAGGCTAAATTACCTATGATAACAAGTGCTATTGCTCTTTTGTGTAATACAGTATTTAATTATATTCTTATATTTGGAGCATTAGGTTTTCCAACTTTGGGAGTTGAAGGGGCAGCTATTGCTACGCTTATTGCAAGAATAATAGAAATGGCACTTATAATAATTGTAATATATAAAAGAAAAGGTCCATTAGTTGGAAAAATAAAAGAATTCTTTGATTTTAATAAAAAATTCTTTTTTGGAGTTGTAAAAACAATGTACCCAGTTGTTATTAATGAACTTTGTTGGTCCTTAGGAATGACTATGTATTCAGTAATATATGCAAGGATAGGAACTGAGGCTGTTGCAACATATCAGATAGCAAGTACTATACAAAATATATTTATAGTAGCTGGGTTTGGACTAGCTAATGCATGCGCAGTTATGATAGGAAATGAAATTGGTGCTGGTAGGGAAGAAAATGCTCAAGTATATGGAAATCGGTTTGTAAAGATTACATTTGTTATTGGGTGTATAACTGGTACACTATTATTTTTAGCAACTACGCCAATAGTAGAGATGTATAATGTTTCACCACAAGTTTTACATGACACTAAAATTATATTACGTGTGTTTAGTTTTATAACACCGTTTAGAATGCTTACAAGCATATTCATAGTAGGAATCTTAAGAAGTGGAGGAGATGTAAAATATTCATTTATATTAGAGATGAGTGGAGTTTGGATAGTTGGAATACCTGTTGCTATAGTATGTGCGCATGTTTTAAAATTACCAATATATTTAGTTGTATCAGTAGTATATATACAGGAAATTTTAAAGGTAATGTTAGCGTTCCCAAGATTTAAATCTAAAAAGTGGATAAGAAATTTAGTAAGTAATATGTAGTAAAAATATTTTAAACCTATTGAATAAATTTAAATAGGAGATTGTTTACCTATATAGTTATATTTAAATAAAAAATTATAATTTGCCTTTAAAAAAAATTGAAATTAGTATAAAATAATGAAGTCTAAACATAATATGTTTAGACTTCATTATTTGTTATGTTAATTTTTACCTTTAATGCATGTTATGGTTAATCTTATTAAATTAACGGCAGCTAGTCCAACTAAAATGTACACTAACCTAGATAAAACTATGCTTAAACTTTCAGGAAAAACTGAAAAAATTGTTGTAACAAGGTTGAAATTAAGTAAACCTATTAATCCCCAATTAAGTCCACCAATTATAAGTAAGATTAAAGAGATTTTGTCTAATAAATTAAAGTGATACATATTATTCCCCCCAATGATATATTATATATTTCTAATTAAATATATGAGTGCAAAGTTAATATTAGAACTTTAAAAAAACGAATAAATATATTACTTTTTGAAAAATAATATGCTATAATATGAAATATAATGTAAAAATTTTTTGAAATATACGGAGGAAGCTATGAGAAATTTATATAATTCACCATTTAATAAGAGATATTCTTCAAAGGAAATGTCTTTTATATTTTCAGATGAAATGAAATTTAAAACTTGGAGAAAGCTTTGGGTTGCTTTAGCTAAAGCTGAAAAAGAACTAGGCCTTAATATAACAGATGAGCAAATAAAAGAACTTGAAAGTAATATAGATAACATAGATTTTGATATTGCAGAAAAAAAAGAAAAAGAGATTAGACATGATGTAATGAGCCACGTTTATGCATATGGATTAGTGGCACCAAGTGCAAAAGGAATAATTCATTTAGGGGCTACTAGTTGTTATGTCGGAGATAATACAGACCTTATAGTTATGAGAGAGGCTTTAAATTTAGTAAAGAAAAAAGTTATAAATATAATAAATAATTTATCAAATTTTGCTATAAAACATAAAGATATTCCTACTCTTGGATTTACACATCTTCAGCCTGCACAGCTAACGACAGTAGGAAAAAGAGCTACACTATGGGCTAATGAGCTTGTTATGGATCTTGAAAATTTAGAATTTGTTATAGAAACAATGAAATTTAGGGGCGTGAAAGGAACAACTGGAACGCAAGCAAGCTTTATGGCATTATTTAATAATGATGAATCAAAAGTAAAAGAACTTGATAAAATGGTATGTGCAGATATGGGTTTTAAGAAATCTTATCCAGTAACAGGTCAAACATACTCAAGAAAACTTGATTCTATAATATTAAACACTTTATCTGAAATAGCACAAAGTGCTTATAAATTTAGTAATGATTTAAGAATACTTCAGAGCATGAAAGAAATGGAGGAGCCTTTTGAAAAAAATCAAATAGGTTCATCAGCTATGGCATATAAAAGAAATCCTATGAGAAGTGAAAGAATTGGAGCTCTTTCAAGATACATAATAGTAAATTCTTTAAATCCTGCTATAACAGCAGGAACTCAATGGTTTGAGAGAACTTTAGATGATTCAGCCAACAAAAGAATTGCCGTATCTGAAGCATTCTTAGCATTAGACGGTGTTTTAAACTTGTATTTAAATGTAACTGAGAATATGGTTGTTTATCCAAAAGTTATAGAAGCACATGTCAACAGTGAATTACCATTTATGGCTACAGAAAATATATTAATGGAAGCTGTAAAAAGAGGAAAAGATAGACAAGAGCTTCATGAAAGAATAAGAATTCACTCTATGGATGCAGCAAGAAGAGTAAAAGAAGATGGATTAAATAATGATTTAATTGAAAGAATAATAAATGATGATAATTTTGGATTAACAAAAAAAGAAATAGAAGCTATTATAAGTCCTAAAAACTTTGTTGGAAGAGCTCCAGGTCAGGTAATAGACTTTGTAGAGGAGTATGTAAAACCAATATTAGAAGAAAATAAGGAACTTTTAGGAGAAAGTGCTCAAATAACTGTTTAATTATAAAAAAATAACCTTGGCTTAGCAAAATGTACCCTATAGAGTAGACAATATAAAAAAAGTCTACCTATTGGGTATTTTTGTTTATAATTATAAATATTTTTTTAATACATTAATTACTAGACTCTGCTCTTTTTTAGTCAAATTTTTACCTTTATTAGAATTAGATATATAGTTAAGCATGTCATAACCACCGCTTGTCTTATGTAAAAATATTTTTAAAGGAGTACTCTTAAAAATTACGTTAGCATTTGGATTAGTAAAATAGATAATACCATCTACATTACAATCAACATTAAGATTTTTTAAGATTTTGTTTATCTTTTTTATATGAGTTTTAACTTGTCTGCACGGATTGTACATCTTAAAGTTAGTTTTTCCATTACTATAATATTTATTAGAAATGGAAATAGTTTTATCATTTCCATTTCCACAAATAAATCCAAAAATATTTTTAGTTTCTATTATAAAAACACCATTTTTACCAATGACTATAGTATCAATTTGCGCAGAATTATGGTCTGACTTTATTTTTAAATCTGATAAAACAGTATAACTGTTTTTAAGTTTTTTTAGTACTTGTAAAGTTGTATCTTCACCTTTAATACCAGAGTTTAATTTTTTTATTTTCTTATTTAAAATATAAATAAAAAATGTAGATGGAAAAATTAATAAATATAATAAAAAGTGTATATTAGTACCTAAATATAAAAACAGATATATAAAAATAATATTAAATAGAATATTAAAATAATGTATAAGTCTATGTCTCTTTAATCGATTTTTCTTTTTTAGTATAGTAGCCAAAATTTTCTCCTTTGTAAATAAAAGATTTCTATAATAAATATATTTATTATATGTTTATTATAGAAAAAATAAGATAAAATTACAATATTCGACATAAGAAAAAAGATACAAAATTAATATATAGTTAACAAATAGAGACAAAAAATATGTTGACTTTATTTATTAAATATAATAATCTAAATAGGCGTTTGTAAATTTATATAAAATTTTAATGGAATTATAATATAGCGCGAAATTATATTTAATATGGAGGGACTTATGAGTAATAATAAAGTACAAATCGTAACAGCAGATCCTTCAGCTTTAGGATTGTTTGGACTTGCTGTAATAACATTAGTAGCATCTTCACAAAAACTTGGGTTAACACAAGATGTATCTTTTGTTTTACCATGGGCAATATTTTTAGGTGCATCTGCTCAATTGGTTGCATCAATAAATGATTTTAAACATAATAATACTTTTGGAGCAACAGCTTTTGGAGCCTATGCATTCTTTTGGTATTCTATGGGGCTTACTTGGTTAATTCAAAATGGTGTGTTTGGAGAAGCTCTTGCATCAAAAGCAGATCCAAAACAATTAGGATTCGCTTTTTTAGCATATTTAATATTTACAATATATATGACAGTAGGAGCGATGGAAACACATAAAGTTTTGTTTACAATATTTTTCTTTATAGATTTCCTATTCCTAGGGTTAACTTTAAGTTCATTTGGAATTATAGCTGAACCTGCACATATGATGGCAGCATATGCAGAACTTGGAATAGCTATAGTATCATTTTATGGTAGTGCAGCAGCAGTATTAAACACTCACTTTGGAAAAATCGTATTACCAGTTGGAAAACCCTTTGGAATATTTAAATAGTTATTTTACATAATATTGATTTAGAATTACATAAGTTTTAACTAATAGAAAAGGCTAGTAAGTGATAAAATTAACTTACTAGCCTTTTGTTTATTATATATAATTTAAAAATTTAATTTATATATCTAATTTTTAATGGGTAACTTATTTGAAATTTTAATTATAATAAGATATAGTAATTCAAAAATGCAAAAAATAATTTTGTTTGGATAAATATTTTTAAAAGTCAACTTTGAACTTTATATAAAAGAAAGGAGACAAAATGAAAAAAAATAAGTTTTTAATCTTAGTATATATTACAATATCTATGATATTAGTTGGATGTGGCAAGATTAATTTAACAACTATAACAGAAATAAATAAAGACGGTAGTGGATATGTTATGGGAAAAATGAAATATGATAGCATTTCAGGAAAGGTCTTAAACCCAATATTAGAAAAGAATATAAGAGGAGAAGAAGAGGGGTTCAAAATTAAAAAATATGAAGAAGATAATATGGAAGTGATTGAGTATAAATATAGTTTATATGACTTTAAAACAGTTAGTAAGGAAGATTTAACAAAATACATAAGCATTCACAAAAGTATAAAGCCAGGAATACTAAAAAACAGGGTGTATTTAGATATAAAAGTTAATAAAGACATTCTAAAGGAAATAATATCTCATGCTACGGATAAACAATATAAAGTTATAACACCATCACTGATTAACTTTATTAAAGATATTAATTATGAGAATCAGATGAAGGTTCCTGGAAAAATAGTAGAGTCCAATGCAATGACTATAGACAATGATGTAGCAAAATGGAACTATAAACTTAATGAGATAAAAAGTGGAACTACTATGTCTATTGTTTATGTTCAAAATCAATTTTTATATGTAATTTTATTATATGTATTTGTATTAGGCGTTTTAATGGCTTTAGTATGTTATAAGTTCATAAGAAAACATAATAAACAAAGAATATATTAAGTATTCAAGTTTTAGATAAATTTAAACGATAATTATAATGCAATAAGTTGAAATTTTACTAGAAAGTAGGGGAATGGATGAAACGTGTATCCATTATAGTAGGGTCTATTATATTATTTATAATTATGGTTTTAGTTTTTGAAACATCTTATAGATTTGGAATAAAAAAAAGTATTAAAATAGATGGGTTAGATACTTTAAGATACATAGAAATAACAAAGGAAGTATGTGACAATAAATTTAATTTAAATTGGAAAGAAATAGCCGCTATAGTTGTTGTTGAAAATAATAATTCATTTTTAAATATAAAAAATGAAGATATAGAACATATAGCAAAAACATTTATAAAAACATCAACTAACGAGATTTTTTCATTAGAAGAAGTATTAAAAAAGTTAAACTTCACAGCTAAAGAAAAAAGAAGAGTTTATAAATACATAGAAGATATTAAGAATTGTAAAATCAATCTACCTAAAGATATAAAGGGAGAGGCTTATCAGATAAGCTTTATAGATGAAATTTTGGAAGGTGCAATATCTAATTACGAAAAATATAACATAATGCCATCAGTAACAATAGCACAAGCAATAATAGAGTCTGATTGGGGAAAATCAGAACTTGCTATTGCTGGAAATAACTTATTTGGAATAAAAGCAGACGGTAAGTATAAAGGTGAAACTGTTACCTTTAAGACTAAAGAATTTTACAATATGGTAATAGATGGGGCCTTTAGAAAATATAAAAATAAAAATCAATCTATTGAAGATCATGGTACATTTTTAAATGAAAATGAAAGATATAAAGACCATGGATTTTTTAAAGAAAAAAATTATAGAAATCAATGTTTATCATTAGAAAATGCCGGCTACAGTACTGTAGAAAATTATAATGGTGAAAAAATTTATGCTGATGTTTTAATAGAACTAATAGAGAATTATAAATTATACCTTATAGATATTCAAGTTGAAAATAAATAATTAACATAAAAAATCAATTTTTTATTTAATGAAAAGTTAGGCACTTTTCTGTTACAATAAAACTATTAAAAAATTTAATTAGGGAGTATTTTATGAGTGAAAATAAATTTAATGAAAAACAAAAATTAGTTATTGAAACATTAGATAAAAATATATTACTTTTAGCTGGTGCAGGTACAGGGAAAACTAATACATTATCATATAGAATTTCAAATATAATAAAAAAGGAAAAAGCTACAGCAAAAGAAATTTTATGCATTACCTTTACAAATAAAGCGTGTAAAGAGATGAAGGATAGAATACTTGAAAATATGGGGAGTTGTGGAGAGAATATTACTGTAAGAACTTTTCATAGCTTTTGCTTTGATATTGTAAAGAGTGAAGCTAAAAAAAGAACTGATATATTTACGGATTTTACAATATATGATGAAAATGACTGTGAAGAAATTATAAAGAAAGTAAATTACTTCAATCATCCAATACAATCCCTTCAAAACTTTATAAATTTAGTAAAGGAGCATAGGGCAGTATATAACATTTATAGTGAAAACTCTATAGAGGATTATAAAAATGTTATATCCATATTAAAAACTGAAGAGCCTTATAAATTAAAAAGAGTTTCGGTGGAAAAATATAAATTTTCTCAAAGCATATATGATAAGCTCTTAGAGCATGGACAAGATATGGTAGAAGCATATAATAGGATTTTATATGGTAATCATGGATTAGATTTTACAGACCTTATAGTTAAGGCAAAGGAATTATTTAATCAGCCTAAAGTAGTTGAAAGGTTATGTGAAAAGTTTAAATACATAAACATAGATGAAATTCAAGATACAAGTGTTTTAGAATATAGCATCATAGAGAAGATATTTAATAAAAATAATATATTGCTTTGTGGAGATAGTTTTCAAACAATTTATGAGTGGAGAGGATCTACGCCAGAAAATATATTTGAAAGATATTTAAGAAAGTATAATCCTTTAAAAATTAATTTTGATAAGAATTATAGATCAACAAAAGTATTAACTAATGCATCTTGTAATTATTTAAAAAATGCATTTAAGGATAAAACTGATAATTTTAATATTGGTGATGTTAAGGCTTATTCGAAGGATCTTGGAGAAAAAATAAAATATTTAAAAACTGAAAATATAAAAGAAGAAGCAATATGGATATTTAATGAAATAAAAAAAATAAATAAAGAGTGTCCTTCTAAAATTTGTGTTTTAACAAGAAGTAATAAATACAATATAGAGTTAAGTCAAGAATTAGCCATGGCTTCATTGAAAGAGAAAAATGAAGTGAAATTTATACTTATAGATCAATTCAAATTTTTTAGAAGACAGGAAATAAAAGATATATTAGCATTTATGAAATTGATAGTTAATAAAAATGATAGTAATAGCTTATCAAGAATATTAAGAAGGCTAAAAACAGGTGTAGGTGAGAGAACTTTAAATGAAATACAATCTAAAGAATATAAAGAAGTAGGAATAAGTTTATCGGATTTTATAGATTTAAATACCTTTAAATATGGTGATAAGTTTGGTTTTTTACATAGTGAACTAGAAAAAAATAATGTAATAGTGTTTGATGTAGAAAGTACTGGTGTGGATACAACAGAAGATGAAATAATACAAATAGCTGCAATAAGAATAAATAATAAAGGGGAAGCTATAGAAGTATTTGAAAGGTTTTTAAAAAATAATAAATCTGTGAAAGATTCAGAGTATGTTCATGGATTTAGTGATGAATATTTAGAAAACCATGGGAATGATAAAATAGAAGTATTAAAAGAGTTTTTAGAGTTTTCTAGAGGAGCTGTAATAGTTGGACATAATGTTCAATTTGATATAAGCATATTAGCTAGTGAACTTTCAAGAAATAAATTAGATGAGGCAGAGTTTATAGGCGTTTATGATACGTTAGACATATATAGAAGGTTTTATCCTAATATGTGTAATCATAAGCTGGAAACATTAAGTAAAGCATTTAATACTAACCACAAACCAAGTCATAATGCTATGGATGATATATTAGCAACTGGGGAACTTTTAGTAAAGGGAATTTATGATAAGATTCTTCCTACAACTTTAAAAAGACAATCTTTAATACTAAAGCATTTAAAAAATTTTGAAAAAATAAGTATAAAGTTAATTGATTTTATAAAAAAATCAGAAGGTTTAAGACCGCAAGATATTGTAGCACTTGTGGTAAATGATTTTAGAATAAAAGAAATATATATAAATGAACCTAATAGAATAAATAACTTAAGAGAATTTTATTTAATAGCAAAAGAACTAGATAACAAGGAAAAAAACCATAGGGATTCATTAATGGACTTTCTTCAAATCACATCATTATCAAATGGAGAAATGGAAAGACTTATGACAAAGGGGAAAAGAATACCTATAATAACAGTTCATCAAGCAAAGGGTTTAGAATTTGAATATGTGTTTTTAAGTGGGTTATATGAGCCAAATTTTCCATCATATCAATCAATAAAAGAAAAATATTTTGAAGAGGAAAAAAGAATATTTTATGTAGCAATGACAAGAGCTAAAAAAATGTTGTATTTAACAAGCCCTTCAAGTAATATATCTATTCCAAGTAGATTTATAAAATATATAGATAAAGAGTTTATAGAAGAAATTTAAATATAGTTTGTTAAAAATGATAAAAACAGTATTAATACTGTTTTTATCATTTTATAATGTGTGCTATAGGGAAACAAGCTCCAACTTAAATTTATTGAATAACCTTAAAATATTTTCATACAAGATGCAGTGTTAAATTCTAAGTGATTCTGAGCATGTCTCACTATTTTAGGTATCCAAGTTTTTAAATGAATAAACTTGAGAGTCAACTTAAAATCCTATAGTAAGTACAACAATTCAGTTTACATAATTAAAATTAAGTATTTAAAAGAAAAAGTAAACTATGTGAATATAAATTAAAGATTAGCTTGTATATTAATTTTAAATATTAATTAAAGAATTTATAAGATTCCTATCTTGTCACTATGTAAGATTATAAAATTTATTATGAAATAAAAATAATCCGTATAAAATACGGATTATTTTTATTTATGCTAACTGAGCTATGTTATATTTAAAATTAAGAAATTTGCGTATAGTTTGATACAAGGGGGTAATTTATAGTTTTTTAGTTTATATGATCACTTTGAAAACCCTGTCTTTTAATAGAATGTTTTTTTGCTGTTCTATTATTATTTTTACCTTCTTCGCTAGTTATAGGTGTTTGATAATTACATTTTCTCATTCTAGCTTCTTTATTGTCTGGTTGACTATCTTTTGGCATAAAAACACCTCCTTTTGCAATATACTTAAATTGATTATTATAGATTTTATAGTTATGATAATATCTTGTGTTATATTTATAAATTTATTAACTTAATTTAATGGTTAAAATGGATAATTTTGATTAAGGAAGCTATATATTATATAATTTGATTATGTATAGAAGGGATGGTGCCGCTTAATTATGTGCCTTTACAATAGAGCAAAGGATTTAAACTTATTTTATAAAGAACTATGGTGGAAAAGTAATTGCAATTTATGTTTAGATATAGATTATGTTGATTATTTTGATAAAAAGCGAAATGAAAAAGAATTCAATCTATTTTTAGATGCTTTTTTAAATAATATAATGGAACATCCAAAAGATGATGAGGAAAAGTTTAATTTGAAAAATAGATGTACGAAGAATATAAAGGATTTTTTAAGTAAAGTAGATTTTTATAATGCTAAATATATTGAAAATCATATTGATGAAAAGTTTTTTGAAAGTACAAAATTTTTTATCGAAAATTGTAAAAGTTTTGATGATAAATTAACTTTTGAAGATATAGGGCAAGCTATGCGCAATTTATGGATAGTAAATATACTTCAAAAGGCCTTTGGGTATAACGTTCAGTTTACAAAAGCTATATTTGGTTATAGTATGTTATACCCTTATACTGATAATTATTTGGATAACCCTTCAATTTCAATTGAGGAAAAATCTGATTTTAATAAAAGATTTTTAAAAAGATTGGAAGGGGAAAAACTTAATGGAAATTGTGATCATGAAAATAAAGTTTATAAATTGATAGAAGAAATTGAAAAGGTATTTAAAAGAGAAGATAATGAAAAAGTTTATGAATCTCTTGTTATAATTCTTAATGCACAACAACATGGATTGATAAATCAAAGTGAAAAAAGTATACCTTATGAAAATGATATTCTAGGAATATCTATAGAAAAAGGAGGGGCTTCTGTACTTGCAGATGGATATCTTATGAATGGAGCTTTAAATGAATCACAAGAAGAGTTTGTATATGGTTACGGATTTTTGCTTCAGCTTTGCGATGATATTCAAGATATAGAAGAAGACTTAAAAAATAATCATATGACAATAATAAGCCAAATAGCTGGGAAATATCCATTAGATTTGATAGTAAATAAGCTGATAAACTTTACATGTGAGTTTTTAGATGCAAGTGAGTGCTTTAACTGTGAAAAGGAAGATGAATTAAAATACATCATAAAGACTAATTGCTTAATGATGATATTTTTTGCTATAGTTAAAAATAGAAAGTATTTTTCAAAAGAGTATGTAAAGGAAATAAAAAAATATGTGCCATTTACTAACAGATTTATAGATAAGTTAGAGATAAATACAAAAAAAAAGGTGAAAAAATTAAAAGAAGATTTAAATGTAGATAAATATTAATTTTTATATATTATTTTTGTATTGGAGGATTTTATTTATGAAAATTGGAGCATTTATGGGAAGTCCACATAAAAGTGGAAACACAGCTATATTGTTAAATAAATTTTTGAAAGGAGTTAGTGATAACCATAAGGTAACTATAGAAAATATATTCTTGCAGGAATATAAAATATCACCTTGTATGGCGTGCAACTATTGTAAAAGAGAAGGTGAATGTATTCAAAAGGATGATATGGTGAAGTTATATGATGTTTTTAAACAATCAGATATTTTAGTTTTTGCAACACCTATTTATTGGTGGAGTATGTCTGCACAGTTAAAGACTTTTATAGATAGAACATATGCATTGGAGGAAAAAGATAGGAAAGGAAAAAAGGCATATCTTCTTATGACATATGGAGGAGCAATGCCAAACTCTGGACCAGAGCTTACAGAAAAAATGTTTAAAGATATATTTGATTATGTAGGAATAGAGCTTTTAGGAGTTTATGGTGTATGCACTGATGAGAATGTACCAGTGAAAGATAACACTTTAGCACTAGAAGAAATATATAAGATAGGAAAAGAGTTAATATAAAAAAGTAAAGTGCCTTAAAAAGTTTTAAGGCACTTTACTTTTTAAAAATAAATATATTTTTTATATTTACAATAATACATTAAAATAAAATTTATTCCATATATTATTAAAGGACATAACAGTATAGAATACCAAGGTAGAAATTTTTTAATTAGTGTTACACCTAGAATGATATTTAGAATAAAAATTGTTATAGATCCATAAAATTGTATTTTGAAAAAGGATACTTCATTGTTGAAAGAAAGATTAGTATACCTGTTGTGAATTAAAACTATATTTTGGCCAAGATAACCATAAATAATATATATAAATGCAATTATTATAAGTAATATACCTAAAAATTTCATAAAAGACCTCCATAAATATGTTTTAAAAGATAATGTAATTTTTTATCCTTAATATATTTTATAATTTACAAGATATAAAGTTACAAATATTTATAAAGTGATGTTATGAAAATAAAAAAAAGACTATAACTTATGATGATAAATAAAATATCACTATAAGTAATAGCCTTTAATATTTAAATTAGGTTAGTTTACTTATCTAAAAGCTATTCATCTATAGAAGACGGTTTGAAATTTTTTCTTTCAGCTATCCCTGTGAGCATTAAAGCTATAGCACCATCTCCAACTATGTTACAGGCAGTACCAAAACTATCTTGTAATGCAAATATTGTAAGTATTAATGCAGTACCTACTTCATTAAAACCTAGTACACTAGTTATAAGTCCTAAAGATGCCATTACTGTTCCACCAGGAACCCCAGGTGCACCTATTGCAAATACTCCAAGTAGTATTATAAATAATGATATACTACCTAAAGATGGAAGATCTCCATAAAGAATTTTTGAAACTGTCAATACAAAAAATACTTCCGTTAAAACAGATCCACATAAATGAATGTTAGCACATAGTGGGATAGCAAAATCAGTTATATCCTCTCTTAATGTTTCTGTAGACTTAGCACATTTAAGAGCTACTGGTAATGTTGCAGCAGATGACATAGTACCTACAGCAGTTAAATATGCTGGGCCATATTTTTTTACAACTTTAAGAGGGTTAGTTTTAGAAATAGCACCAGCTATAAGATAAAGAAATGTAAGCCAAATAAAGTGTCCAATTAATACAATGATTATGACTTTAATAAAAACTGGTAAGTGATTTGTAATACTACCTTCATATGCAAGCTGTGCAAAAGTAGTTGCTATAAAAACAGGTATTATAGGTATAACAACTTTTGTAGCTATACTAAGAACTATATTTTGAAATTCTTCTAAAAGTTTTTCTACTGTTTCAGACTTTGTCCATGCTGTTGCAAGTCCAACTAGAATTGATAATGCTAGTGCACTCATAACACTCATAATTGGAGGTATATCTAAATTAAATATCACCTCAGGAATTTTTTGTAATCCATCTGTAGTAGAAATAATATTGAGATGTGGAATTATTGTGTATCCTGCAATAGCAGAAAATGCAGCTGCTCCAACTGAGGATAAATAGGCTATTAAAACAGCATATCCTAAAAGTTTTGTAGCATTAGACTTTAATCTTGCTATAGAAGGGGCAATAAAACCAATTATAATTAATGGGATTGTAAATAGAATAATTTGAGATAATATTTTTTTTATAGTTACTATTATTGCGATTGTAGGTGAAGAACACATAAAGCCTAATAAAAGACCTATGGCTACAGCTACTATTAGCTTAAAAATTAAGCTGTTAAAAAATTTTTTCATTGCAAATAAACCTCCATTGTATAAAATTTTTGTCTACCCATATTTATAATTAGACAAAGAAAACCAAAATACCTTTTAATTTGCAAAATATTTTTAAAACAAATATATAAATAAAATCTATTATAAAAACAAATACAAGATGAAAATAATGGTTGCTTTTATAATAGATTTTATTTATTAACTGTAATTATTGATAAGTTTAAAGAGCTTTTTAAATTTAGCTATATTAATTTATAAAAATTTAAGGATAGAAAGTTAATTAAGTTTTATGTAAAAAATATATAATTTGAAAAAATGAATATTTATATGTGAAGTTAAATATATAAATACCATAGATGTATTACATAATATAGTTACTATATTTAAATATCTATAAATATAAATTAAATGGGGGTAAAAAATGAAATCTATTTTAAAAGTAAAAGGTAAAAAAGACTGTTTTCTTTTAATAATAAGTCTGATTTTTACTTTAGGACTTCCTGCAATTATAAGTATTGTTACAAGAAATGCACCGGCAATTTATAAAGTATTGGTAAAACCAAGTTTTTCTCCACCGCCAACAGTTTTTGCTATTGTTTGGCCTATATTATATTTTATGATGGGACTAGCTTTTTATAGAATATTAATGCTAGGTAAATTGGGTTATGATGTAAATAAGGAAATAATATTGTTTGTAATTCAATTTGTATTAAATCTTTTATGGTCAATTATTTTTTTCTATTTTAATTTAAGATTTTTAGCTTTTATAGAATTGTTTATATTGATTATATTTATTATTTTTACAACTATAGCATTTTATAAAAAAGACAAAATTGCTGGTTTTTTGCTTTTGCCATATCTTATTTGGAGTAGTTTTGCGTTAATTTTAAATTATCAAATATATAAGTTAAATAAATAGAATTTAAAAGATTAGTTTTTGCTTAGAGTTGAATTATATAAAAAAGTTTGATAAAATATAGTGCTAGTTAATTAAAATGCTAAATGGAAAAATAAGAATAGTAAAGAAGGTTGTAAGTATGAGCAAAAACTGTATCTTTAATGAAAATAAATTGTGCAATGATTGTAAAGAATGTGAGTTATGTGAATTAGATAGAAAAAAAATTTGCAATAACTGTGGAAAATGCTTAGAATTAGAAGGTTATGATATTAGAGCTATAAAGATAGATGAAGTCTTTGAAAATAAAGAAGATGAAAAAGAAAAAATCAACATAGATATTGAAGAGTTTAGTGATTTTGATTTGGAAGATGATAATTTAGAAAATGATTCATATGACTTAAAGGAAGAATCTACTGAGTATGTAGACGTATTTGATAATGAAGAAAACTTAAGCTATATAGATGATGTTGAAGAGTTAAAAGAATTATTAGATGAAGGTAAAGAACTTGGTGATGAGGTATGCCCTGGATTAATTACTTACAAAAGAAATAAATAAAATATAAATAAAGAACCTAGATTGTATTAATTTATAGTATCTAGGTTCTTTTTATACTAAAAATGTAGAATTATCTATCCATTTCCAATTAGGTTTCAAAGTTTTTATATCTTTTGTTAATTTAAATAGTGCTAAATCTTTATTTTTTGCTTCGAGCATAACATCCAAGCTATCATATCCTAAGTAACTACATAGTTTTATAAAATTCACAAATTCTATTGGATTTATATAATCTGCATGTTTTCTATCCAATTTATGATTACGTGGACTAGAATAATGGACTTTTGCAGGAAAAGGCTGATTTTCCCATGTTTTAAAAAAGTCATTTAAAATTTCAATTAAAGATTCCTTATTATTATTACATTTAAAGTGATGTATGTCTAATACCATAGGTATACTTAAACTATTACAAATTTTAAGTGTATCTGTTGCAGTAAAGCTTTTATCATCATTTTCAAGTATTACTTTTGATTTAATTGATTCAGGCATAGTGTTATAATTTTCAATAAAACGTATACTGGCTTTTTCTATACCATCTTGTTTTCCACCAACATGTAATATCATTTTACCATTTTCATATTGTAAATCTTCAAATAAATTCACATGAAACATAAGATTTCTTATGGTGTTTTTTACTGTAGTCTCATTAACACTGTTAATAACATTAAATTCATTGGGATGAGTATCCACACGAAAATTATTTAATTTAATATATTCTCCAATCAAATTGAAATAATCATAAAATAATTCTCTAAAATTCCAATTCAAAACTTCAGGATGAGTTGCAAGTGGAACTAAAGAGGAGGTGATTCTATAAAAAGAAATTTGGTTTTTTTTATTATATTTTAATATAGTATATAAGTCATCTAAATTGGATCTAGTGACGGTTATAAGCTTTTGTAGTCTTTCTGATTCAGTAGTAAGTTTATTATAATAACTATAAGTTACATTACTAGAACTAGATATTTTAGGTAGATTAAGTGATATTGAAACATATCCTAAACGAACTTTCATAATAAGACATCCTTTTCTATATATTTAATCATTATATATTATTAAATATAATTAATAGATTTATGCACAAAAACAATATTATAAAAATTAAGGCTACTTATTTACTATGATGCATAGAATAATATTAATAGCTATGTATTTTGGAGGAATTATGACAAGACCTTTTAATAATCCAATTTATTTGAGTAGAAGAATAGAAGAAATGATAAAAACCTCAGAGTATTTAGGAAAGGGTAATAATGGTGTTGTTTATTTATTACCAGATAATAAAATAATAAAAATATTTAATTGCACAAAGGTTTGTAAAATGGAATATGAAACTTTAGTAAAGTCACGAAAAAGTAAATACTTTCCTAAAGCATATGAACATGGTGGTCACTACATAATAAGAGATTATGTAGGTGGGGTAAGATTAGATAAGTATTTAAGAAAAAACCCTATAAATAGAGAAATTGCAGAACATATAGTAAATCTTTATAAAGATTTTAAAAAATTAGGCTACAAAAGATTAGATATAAGGTGTAAGGATTTATATGTACAAGAAGATTTTTCATTAAAAGTAATAGATCCTAAGAATCAATATAAGAAACGAGTAAGTTATCCAAGACATTTAATGAAAGGAATGGATAGTAGAAATAGATTGGAAGAATTCTTATCTTTTTTAAAGGATATAGACAAAAAACTTTATGATGATTGGAGTTCAAAGATATATATTTATCTTGAACAAAAGGAAAAAGAACATCAAGATAGATTAATAAGAAAAGCTATGAGAGAATTAAATAATAAGAATAAATAATAAGAAGATAGTAAAAAATAACTATAATCTAAATGTAGATTATAGTTATTTTTATTGAGGAGGGATTTTTTTGAGTAAAATTTTCGTAATTTTAATTGCTTTTTCAATGCTTTTTTCTTTAGTAGGATGTACTAATAAAAATGAAAAAGTTGTTAAAAGTGAATTAAATCAAGAGATTGAGGAAAAAGTTAAAGATGAAATAGTTACTTACCCTAAAGATTTTAAAGAAGAGTTGGGAGAAGGAACTATTATAGTATCAACACCAGATGGAAATGGTGAAACAGGATTAATACCTATAGTACATACGCAAGCAGATGTTAAAATAATGCAAATAGATTTAACAACTTCTAATTTTGATGAGAAAAAAACAAGCTATATATTTATAGATGAAAAGTTAGTTGAAAAAGGAAATTTCGGAGAAAGTAAAGTTTCTTTAAATCTTACTGATGAGAATCTAGTTAAAGGAACTCATAAAATAGAGGTTATTCAATTTGAAGATAATGATGCTAGTAAAAAACCTATAGTTTATAAAAGTGCAAAATATGAGGTAAAAGAAGCTTAAATAATTAGAAAATGGTAAATTAAAATTAGTTTAGTAGTGTAGTATTTCAAGCATGGACGTAAAGTTAAGCCTAAAAAATTATAGCGCTAAAAAAGTAATAATGAAAAGATATATGAGAGTGTCTAAATGAATTTTCAATGGATAGCTTATTTAAATTCTTTATTATGAAATGTATAGGGAAACAAGCTCCAATTTAAATTTATTCAATAACCTTAAAATATTTTCATACAAAATGTAGTGTTGAATTCTAAGCGATTCAGAGCATGTCTCACTATTTGGGATATCCAAGTTTTGGAATAGGTAATTTTAAAAGTCAACTTGGAACCCTATAGCAATAAATTTAAAAAAATTTAGTGGAATAACGGTCATAGCTTTGCGTACATGTTTGTATACCTATAGACTTGAGGATATATTATTAATTAATTAAAAGTCAACTTGCAACCTATAGTATTGACAAAATAAAATAAAAGTATTATATTAAATTCATACCCCCCCGGGGTGGGGTGGAAAGGAGTAGTTTTATGAATCAAGAAAAGAAAAATGCTGTAAAGTATTTAAAAATTGCTAAAGGGCAAATAGAAGGAATTATAAGAATGATTGAAGATGAAAGATATTGTATTGATATATCTAATCAAATAATCGCATCTCAGTCTTTATTAAAGAAAGCTAATTCAGAGATAATAAAGCAACATCTTACTCATTGTGTGAAAAATTCTTGTTGTGAAGGTGACTTAGATACAAAATTAGAAGAAGTTATGATGATTATTGAAAAGTTAGCTAAATAGTTGCAATACAAAGCATTAATATTTAGATTATAAAAAGATATAAATAGTTTACTAAAGCTAAAGTTTAATTTTAAAACGCTATATTGCGAAGGGAGAGGGTTATGGATAATAAAAACATTAAGATAGAGGGAATGACCTGTGCAGCTTGCTCAAAAGCAGTTGAGAGAATAACAAGAAAACTTGACGGCGTTGAAAGTTCAAATGTAAATTTGGCAACAGAAAAATTAAACATAACTTTTGATAAAGAAAAAGTTATGTTAGAAACTATAATAGATGCTATAGAAAAAGGTGGTTATAAGGCAAAGTTAGATACTGTAATTAAAACAGTAAAAATTGGAGGTATGACCTGTGCTGCTTGTTCCAAAGCTGTTGAAAGAACAGTAAAAAGATTAGATGGGGTAGTTGATGCTAATGTAAATTTAGCAAATGAAAGATTGACAGTAGAATTTGAAAAAGATAAAGTTCATATATCTAAAATAAAAGAATCTATAAAAAAAGCTGGATATTTAGTAATAAGTGCAGAAAATGATTCTATAGACAAAGACAAAGAAAGAAAAGAAAAAGACAGTAAGAATCTTTTTAATAGATTAGTAGCATCTGCAGTAATAACAATACCGTTACTTATAATATCAATGGGGTCTATGTTTGGATTGAAGTTACCTAGCATAATAAATCCTATGGGAAATCCCTTTAATTTTGCTTTAATACAATTTATATTAACAACATTAGTAATAATTATAGGGAATAAGTTTTTTATAGTTGGATTTAAGTCATTAATTAAAGGGAATCCTAATATGGATTCACTTATATCAATTGGCTCTTTAGCATCTTATTTGTATAGTATATATGCAATGATTGAAATTTATAATGGAAACGTACATGCTGTTCATGAAAAATTATATTTCGAATCAGCAGCAACAATATTAACTTTAATTACTCTTGGAAAATATTTAGAATCAAAAACAAAAGGAAAAACATCAGAAGCTATAAAAAAACTTATGGGACTTACACCTAAAACAGCAACAATTGAGAGGGATGGAAAAGAAATTGTAATCCCAATAGATGATGTTGAAGTTTCTGATATAGTAGTTGTAAAACCAGGTGAAAAACTTCCTGTAGATGGAATTGTCGTTTATGGAACAACTTCTATAGATGAAAGTATGTTAACTGGAGAAAGCATACCAGTTGAAAAAGCTAAAGGAAGTAATGTTATTGGCGCTAGCATAAATAAAAATGGTCATATTAAATATAAAGCAACTAAGGTTGGTAGTGATACAGCTCTTGCTCAAATAATTAAGTTAGTAGAAGAGGCACAAGGGTCGAAGGCACCGATAGCAAGGCTTGCAGATGTAGTTTCTGGATATTTTGTACCTACTGTAATAATACTTGCATTAATATCTTCTATAGGTTGGTATATATATGAAAAGGATTTTGTATTTGCACTTACTATATTTACTTCCGTTCTTGTAATAGCTTGTCCATGCGCTTTAGGATTAGCTACTCCAACAGCTATTATGGTTGGTACAGGAAAGGGAGCTGAAATGGGAGTTCTCTTTAAGAATGGAACTGCATTAGAAGAAACTCATAAAATAGAAACTGTAGTTTTTGATAAAACAGGAACAATAACTGAAGGTAAGCCTAAAGTTACAGACATAATCAGTAAAAACATTAGTGATGAGAACTTATTATCAATTGCAGCATCAGCGGAAAAGGGATCAGAACATCCATTAGGAGAAGCTATAGTTTTAAAGGCTAAAGAGGAAAAGTTAGAATTTAAGACTATTGATAAGTTCAAAGCTATACAAGGCAAAGGGATTGATTGTGAAATAGAAAATAATAATGTTTTACTTGGTAATGATAAACTTATGATTTCAAATAATATAGATATAGAGGATTTTAATGATGATTATAAAAGGTTAGCACAGCAAGGTAAAACGCCTATGTTTATTGCAATAAATAGTGAATTAAAAGGAATTATAGCTGTTGCAGATACTGTTAAAAAAAGTAGTAAAGAAGCTATAGAAAAGTTACATTCTATGGGTATAGAAGTAGCGATGCTTACAGGGGATAATAAAATAACGGCTAGTGCAATAGCTAAAGAAGTTGGTATAGATGTTGTAGTTTCAGATGTTCTTCCTAATGAAAAAGCTTCAGTTATTGAAGAATTTCAAAATAAGGGAAAGAAAACTGCTATGGTTGGAGATGGAATAAATGATGCCCCAGCACTTGCTAAGGCTGATATAGGAATAGCAATTGGATCAGGAACAGATGTAGCAATTGAATCAGCAGATGTAGTTTTAATGAAAAGTGATCTTATAGATGTTCCTCTAGCTATTAAATTAAGTGATAAAACAATAAAAAATATTAAAGAAAATTTATTTTGGGCATTTGGGTACAATACATTAGGATTACCAATAGCTATGGGTGTACTTCATATTTTTAAAGGTCCACTTTTAAATCCTATGATTGCAGCTTTAGCTATGAGTTTTAGTTCAGTTTCAGTGCTTTTAAATGCATTAAGACTTAAAAATTTCAAGGAGTAAATTAAAGTTTAAAACTATAAAACTTTATATAAATTATAATTAAAGGAGAAAAAATTATGAAAATGAAAATTAAAATAAATGGAATGAGTTGTATGCACTGTGTTAAACATGTAAATGAATGTTTAAGCGGATTAGAAGGAGTAACTTCAGTAGAAGTCAATTTAGAAGGTAAAAGTGCTATAATAGAATGCAATAAAGAAATTGGTGAAAATATAATAAAAAGTGCATTAGATGAATATGGATATGAAGCTGTAAACTTTGAAAGAATTTAATAAATAAAAAGTAAAAGGGTATTTTCTTAAATTTTAAATACCCTTTTACTTTTTAAAAGTTTTTATAAGTAATGAAATTATATAATTTTTGGACTAAATTTTAAAATTGAAGTATAATACATAAAGTTTGATTTATATGTTGATAATATAATTATATATGTTTAAAGAAAGGAATGAGAAAAATTTATACTAAAGAAAAAGAAGATATAGAAATATTATATGATTATGACTATGATACTTTTAACAAGGTAGCAACAAGTGAATATCCTAAATATGAAGAAATTTTAAAATGGTCTTTAGAAAAAAATAATAATTAAGAATAAACCATGGGTTTAAGCATAGAATATATTGCTTTGATACAATCCATGGTTTTATGTTTTAAGTAAATATATATGACAGAAATAATAGATTGAAAAGTTGAAAATTATATTTTATGAAGTTAAGGGATTTTATGTATTACTTAATTTAATATGTATGAGTAAAGATATTTTACAGTCGTCACAGCTTTGTAATAAACATTAGATATTATTAAATTATTAAGATTTTAAGCAAATAAAATACTTTCTAAGTAATAAATTATCTTTATTTTAATTTAGATTAAATATAAATATTTTACTTCATTTATAAATATGGTAAAATTTAATCAAAACTCAAGAAAGGAGATTTTTATGAGCAAAAAATACATAGCACTAATATTATTAATTATAATTGGGGTTACAGTTGTACTTTCTGGATGTACTAAAAAAGAAGAGGACAAAGAGGAAGTTCCGACTGTAGTTAAAAGTGAAAAGGGAGAAAATGGAAAAAATCCAATTGCCAAAATAGAGTTAGAGGATGGTTCTGTTATAAAGGCAGAATTATATCCTGATTTAGCACCAAATACTGTTAGAAATTTTATATCATTAGTTAATTCTAATTTTTATGATGGTTTAATATTTCATAGAGTTATAAAAGGATTTATGATTCAAGGTGGGGATCCACAAGGTGATGGAACTGGTGGCCCAGGATATACTATTAAAGGCGAATTTAAAGAGAATGGATTTGAGCAGAATGTGTTAAAACATGAAAAGGGTGTGTTATCCATGGCAAGAGCACAGGATCCTGATTCAGCTGGTTCTCAATTTTTTATAATGCATGAAGTTGCACCACATTTAGATGATCAATATGCTGCTTTTGGTAAAGTGGTAGAGGGTCTTGAAATTGTGGATAAAATAGCAAATGTAGAGACAGATAAAAATGATAAACCAGTAAAAGAGATTAAAATTAAAAAGGTAACAGTAGATACTTTTGGAGTTCAATACAATGAACCAGAAAAAGTAACTCAATAGAATGAAAAACAGGATTCTAAGTAAAATTAGAAATCCTGTTTTTTATTATATATTTATATATTTATATAAAATATATAAATATATAATAACAAATAATAAACCTGAAATTTATTATTTGGAGGTGTAGTTCATGTTTGAACATAAAAAACAATTACTCCAACTCCACCTTCATTTGAAAATCCAAGAAAATAAAAATATATACGTAAATATTTTTAAAAGAACACTTGTTCAGTGATGAATAAGTGTTATTTTAATTTATAAAAAAGATTCATAGAAAATATTATAATTTCTCTGGAAAAGGAGTATTTTTCAGCAATTGAAAGATGAATGAGATTAAGAATTTTACTTTTGAATAGTTATAGGATTCCAAGTTGACTTTTAAAATTATCCATTCCAAAACTTGGATACCTAAAATAGTGAGACATGCTCCGAATCACTTGAAATTCAACACTGTATCTTGTGTGAAAATATTTTAAAGTTATTGAATAAATTTAAATTGGAGCTTGCTTCCCTATATATTAGGTAAAAGGAGTGATTATTAAATTTATATTTTGTATATTGTATAGTATAAAAATATAATTTGAATTATTAATATTAAAGGAATTCCTAAGGTAAACTTTGCATGTTTAGTTTTGTGTCTAAATGTATACATACTTATAAGAGAACCTAATGCACCACCTAAAATTGCAATGAAGAGTAAAGTATTTTCTTTAATACGCCATTTATGTTTTTTAGCTTTAATTTTATCTATATACATTAATAAGAATCCAAGTATGTTCATGGTAATTAGATAAAATATAAATATATTAGTCATAAAAACCTCCTAAATTATATATATAGGATTCTAACCTAAAATTTTAATTTATATATTATATATAGTACATCATAAAATATCAGAATGAAAAGCTTTTTAGCTTTTTATAAAAATATATTAAAAAAAATAATAGAAATCATAAAAATAATAAATATACTCATTTTCTATTGATTTGAATAATATGTTTATTATAGAAAGGAAAAGGAGCTGTATTTATATTGTATATGGAAGAAAGTTATATGCAACCTAATAACCCTAGTAATGAAGAGAGATATAAAATGTTAAAAAGAGCTTTAGAAGTTTTAAATAGACCAGAGGATTTGGAAAACATTATAGAGATGATGTCGCCTCCAAGAGATATTACAACAATACTTCCAGCAGGAAGTTGTAAAGGAATTAAAGTTGGTATAATAGGTGCAGGTCTTGCTGGTTTATCATCTGCTTTTGAGCTTAGAAAACTAGGATTTGATATTACTATATTTGAAATGCAAGAAAAACGCATAGGTGGTAGAATATATACTCATTATTTTGATAAAGATGAAGGGCTATATGCTGAACTAGGTGCTATGAGAATACCTGTTAGCCATGAGACTACATGGCATTATATAAATACATTTGATTTAAAAACAAGTCCTTTTATTCAATCAGATGAAAATACTTATATATATATAAGGCATAAACGAGCAAAAAATGATTTGTTAGGAAAAGATGTAATGAAAAAAATTTATCCAGAATTTAAGTTGACTCCAAAAGAAAGAGTTACTCCATGGCAAAAACTTATAAGTTATGTATTAACAACACCACTATTAAATATGAGTCCAGAGGTAAGAAAAGAAATTTTAAAAGTACAGCAAGAATATCCTTTAGAAATTGACTACTTAGATAATTTTAGTACAAGAAAAATGATGGAAAAATTGGGGTTAAGTGAAGGTGCTATAGAGTTAATTTCAGGATTAGAGCCCTTTATAGGTATGGCATATTATAATAGTTATTTTGAACCATTACAAGAAGAATATAATGTGGAAAATTTATACAGGTATAAAATAGATGGAGGTTTTGTAAATCTTTCAAATTCATTTTATAAATCATTGATGTCTAAAAAGCCTAGAGAAGTTTTTAATATTAAAGAAAAAAATTTAGGAAAGGTTACTTTAAAGACTGGTAGCACTGTTGTAGCATTATCTAAACATAATAAAGATGATAAAGTAATAGTAGAATATAAGCAACATAATAAATCACAGGAAAGATTTAATCAAACTTTTGATTTTGTTATTTGTAGTATTCCATTTTCAAGTCTTAGAAATGTAGAATTATTCCCTATGTTCAGTAATGAAAAAATGCAGGCTATTAAAGAAGTGAATTATATGTGTGCTCAGAAGGTATTTTTCCTTTGTAATAAAAGATTTTGGGAAGAAGATGGTATATATGGAGGAGCATCAAGTACTGATTTACCTATAGGAAAGGTATGGTATGTAGATCAGAGATATAATAGTAAGATTAATAAGGATGATTGCTATAATAAGAAAAAAAACAAATCTAATGATAAAGGTGTTTTGCTAGCATCTTATATTGTAGGACAAGATGCATTAAGATTGGGTAATTTAGATGAAAAAACAAAAATTGAGTCAGTAAAAAGACAAGTTGAGCAAGTGCATGGGCTTAAAAGAGGGTATCTTGATTCTGTAGTTGAAGATGTGAAAATAATACAATGGGAAAGAGAACAAGGATTTTATGGAGGGTATTGCTATTTTATGCCATCGCAACATAGACTTTTTTCATACCCTATGATAACACCAGAGTATGATAATAGAGTATATTTTGCAGGGGAACACACTTCTGTATTACATGCTTGGTGTCAAGGCGCCTTAAGTAGTGGCATGAAAGCTGCAAATGAAATAGCACAGTACTGCAAATTTATAATGTAAGATTTAATTTTATCTTTTAAAAGGACAGTATGTAGATTAGTTATATATAAATCTATATACTGTCCTTAAAATTTATAATAAAAATTATATAAAAATAGTATTATTTTTATAACAAAACCTACGATAATAATTATTAGGAGATAATTAATGGAAAATGAAATCAAAAATCTTTTGATAATTATTTTCAATTAATGAATATTATGCTAATATATTATGGGGAGGGATTTTTATGAATTTAAAAGGAATGTTTAATTTAAACTCAGTTAAAAAGAAAATAATATTAGGGTTTTTATCTGTAATAATTATAAATTTGATTGTTTTTTTAACAGTTGAATTTGTTAATGGATATAAAGAATTTGAAGAACAATCATTAGATAAAAGCTATGCTTATGCAGAGCATATAGAAAAGGTTATATCACCAATTGGTATAGAAAGTCCAGAAAAAATTCAGCTTAAAATAATTGATCTATTAAAATCACAGTATGAATTAGCTTCTTATATTGGAGTTCTAGATAAAAATTTTAATTATATTGCTAATACAGATGAAAGTAAGATAGGTATTAATTTTAACAATGATAATATAGATAAATTAATTGATGAAAATAAACCAGCAAGCTTTAAGTTGAAGTTTAATGGTAAAAATGAATATTTTTCAGTAGTTCCATTATATAATACAAAAATTAATGGCTTACATAATAAGGATAAATCAGATGTTATAGCATCAGCTAGTGTTAAAGCAAAAGAGGAGGTTATAAGCTCGGCTAGTATTAATTTGGATATACCTGGTTTAGTGGTAGTAAAAATGGATAATAGTAAAATGTTTAGAGGAGTAAAAGAAAGAATTTATATTACAATTTTAATTAGTATAATAGTATTTTTTGTATCAATAGTAATAGCCTTGATAATATCATCTAGTATAACCAAGCCACTACTAAAGATAAGAGATTATTTAAGAAATATGTCAAATGGAGATTTAACAAAGGTAATTGATATAAAATCTAAGGATGAGATATTAGCTTTGGCCAAAGATATTGATGGAACCAATATATCATTGAAAAATATTATATGGAAAATAAGAAATGTATCGGAGAATTTAGAAGGTTATTCAAAAGAAGTGAATATGTCTTCTAAAGAAATAGCAGCTGTAAGTGAAGAAATATCAAGTTCAGTAAATACAATTGCAGAATCCAGTAATGTTCAAAGTGAAAATTTAATAGAAGCCACAGGTAAAATTAAGGAGTTTTCACTTAATTTAAATGGAATAAATAAAAAAATAAATTCAATAGAAAATAATAGTAATGAAATTAAATCATTTGCAGACAGAGGGTCCCAAGGAATAAGTGAAGTAATACTAAGTATAGATGATTTAACTTTTAACTTTAAAGGTTTTATAGATGAAATAACAAATCTTACTAACAATATTAATAATATAAGTTCAATTACCAAAACAATTAATAATGTAGCAAGACAAACTAATTTGCTGTCATTGAATGCATCCATAGAATCAGCTAGATATAGTGGAGAAGGTAGAGGGTTTAAAATAGTTGCAGAGGAAATTAAAAAGCTTGCAGGACAAACTTTAGAGTCATCGGAGAATATAACTCAATTGATTGGAGAAATATCAAAGGCTACTACTTCTGTTGGGAAAAGAGCTAATAATATTTCTATGGAATTTTCAAATCAACATGAAGGAATTTTAAAAAATATAAATATATTTAAAGATATAGTTAATAAAATGAATACTATAATACCTGAAATTAAAGAAATAGCTGCTCTTACTAATAATTCTGTGAAAATGAAAGATGGAATTTTAAATAATATTGAATATGTAACATCCACTTCAGAAGAGCTTGCATCTTCTATGGAAGAAGTATCTCAATCAATTGAGCAACAATCATCGACTATAATTAATTTATCTAATTTAGCAGAAGTGTTAAATTCTATATCTAATGATATGGTTGGCATGATAGAAAAATTTACTCTTGACTAGAACTTAATATTAAAAGTTAACATAAGAATTTTCTTTGTATTTTTATAGAATATAATTAATTTATGGTAAAAAAAGGAAAAAACATCACCTGTGTAGTATTTATATATAGTTAGAGAAACAGGGGGTGTGTATGAATAGAAATAATAAAAAAATTATAATCTCATTACTAATGATATTAATTGCAGTATTTACAGTTGAATTAAAGAATAATGGGTTATCACATTTTATAAAAGAAAAAGAAGATAGTAGTGCAAATGATGTATATAAAAATATATCTATAGCTTCTATAAATAACAAAAAACATAAAATTCTTATTGTAAATAGAGACTATTCATTAGACAAAGATTTTATTCCAAAAGAGCTTGTAAAGCCTAATATAAAATTTTTGAAAGGTTCAAATGAAAATGTAAAATTATTAGATAAGCCAGCGGCTTTAGCATTAGAGAAAATGTTTAGTTATGCTGAAGATGATGGAATATATCTTTTAGGGGTTTCTGGTTACAGAGATTATTACTATCAAAAGCTTCTTTACGATAATGAAGTCAAGTCTGTTGGAAAGAAAGAGGCAGACAGAGCAGTAGCTAAACCTGGTGAAAGTGGACATCAAACAGGATTAGCAATAGATATACTTTCAGAAGAGCATACCACATTAGATGAAGGGTTTCAGTACACTAAATCATATAAATGGATTACAGAAAATAGTTATAAATATGGTTTTATAATTAGGTATCCTAGGGATAAGGAAAATATTACAGGCTATGAGTATGAGCCATGGCATATAAGATATGTAGGAGAAGATGTGGCAAAAGAAATGTTTGATAAGAATATAACATTAGAGGAATATGTAGAAGAAAAAAAGAGCTATTATGAAGCTAATTAAAAGTTCTATATGATCCCATTGTGATAGATAGATAAAATAATAAAACTGTTTATCATAATGGGATTATTTTTATGTGTAATTTGCATAGTAGATGATTTAGGGTAATAAAAAAAAGAACTTAGTAAACAATAATATAAATTATAATTGTACTATTATTAAAATACTGATATAATGGAAAAAATACATATACCAATATATTCAAATATATTGGTATATTGGTGGAAATATGCAAGTTAAATGATATTAAAAAAATATATAGGAGGCTTCAAATGGAAAATGTAAACTTATTAATTGTTTTTATACAAGGGTTATTATCATTTTTTTCACCATGTATATTGCCCATATTACCTATTTATTTAAGTATATTATCCAATAGTAGTGTGCAAAGTTTAAAAAATGGAGAAGATAAATTTATAAAAAGTTCTTTATTTAAAAATACAATATTTTTCACCTTAGGAATATCAACTACATTTTTTATATTAGGTTCATCAGTAAATGCATTAAGTAGTTTTTTTAATACAAATAAAAATATGATAATGTTTATAGGTGGAATTATTATAATTATAATGGGATTATTCTATATGGGGATACTAAATTTTTCTTTATTAAATAAAGAAAAAAGATATAATATGGAAGTAAAAGAAATGAAAGCTATATCTGCATATCTTTTAGGTTTTACCTTTAGTTTTGGATGGACACCTTGTGTTGGACCAATACTAGCTTCTGTATTAATAATAGCCTCAAGTTCTAGTAGCATGCTAAAAGGAAATGTTTTAATAGCTGCATATACTATAGGTTTTATATTACCATTTATAATTACAGCATTATTTTATAATAAATTATTTGAAACACTAGATAAAATAAAACTATACATGGATATTATAAAGAAAATAGGGGGCTTAATTCTTATAGGAGCCGGTATGTTTATGGTGATTAATGGTTTTGGCGGAATAAATAATCAAATAAATAATGTAGAAAACTCTGAAATAGTAAAAGAAAAGAATGAGAATAGTGATAGCCAAGTAGAAAAAGAGAATGTTACAGAAGATAGCAGTAGTGCTATAGATTTTATTTTATATGATCAATATGGAAAAGAACATAAACTTAGCGATTATAAAGGAAAAACTGTTTTCTTAAATTTTTGGGCTACTTGGTGTCCTCCGTGTAAAGGGGAAATGCCTCATATTGAAGAATTATATAATGAATACAATAAAAATAGCGATGAAGTTATAATACTAGGTGTTGCTTCACCTGAAATAGGCTCAGAAGGATCTAAAGAAGATATAATAGAATTTTTAAATAAGGAAGGATATACATTTCCAGTTGTTTTCGATAATAGTGGGAATTTATTATATCAATATGGAATAAATGCTTTTCCATCAACGTTTATAATTGATAAAGATGGTAAAATAGTTCAATATATTCCAGGTGCAATGGATAAAGATACAATGAAGTATCTTATAGATAGCTCGAAAAAATAGATAAATTCTGAAAAGAACTATAGAAAATGTAGTAAAAACAAATAATATTAATAGATGAAATTAAAAAATAAGTTATCTCATTTTTGTTTTGAGATAGCTTATTTTTAGAGCTTTATTTTAAAATTTCTATTGTTAATTTAGGCAAATTCCAGTTAAAATGCAGAGACAATATTCTAAAAGAAAATGTTACAAAAGCAGAAATATATAAGCAATGTATAATTGATATATGCTTATATAGGAACCAAAAGGCAAAAGCACCTAAAATAGAGGCTATAGCATAAAGTTCTTTTTTAAATACTACTGGTATATCCTGTACAAATATATCTCTTAATATACCACCACCTATTCCAGTTATAGACCCCATACAAATTACTAAGAATAAATTAGAAAATTTATTTGAAATGGCTATGTTTGAACCAACAGCAGTAAAAATACCAAGGCCTATAGCATCAAAAATAGCATTGAATTTCTTTAAAATAGCGGTTCTCTTTCTTAAAAAATTTATTCTATGTTTGATATTTTCACTATTATAATCTTTATCAAAAATATCAATTTCATATTCTTGTAAAGCTTTTTTATATGTAAATTTTGATATGAAAGAGTATAAAGAAATAGTTATTATTGATGTTAATATACTTATAAAGCAAAAAAAAGGATTTTTAAAAGCCATAGGTGGAGTAGTTCCAATGATTATATCTCTAAAAATCCCACCACCTACAGCAGTTACTATAGATAGAGTTAGAATGCCGAATAAATCTAGTTTTTTTTGTATTGCAATAAGAGTTCCAGAGATAGCAAAAACAACAGTGCCTATAAACTCAAAAATATTTAATAAAAACATAGTAAAATCTCCTTAAAATAAATAGCATAAATTAAATTATTAAATAAAAAATAATTATAACATTTTTATAAATGCTTGAATTCTAATATTTAATTGACCGATGTCTGCTGTCTCTATTTTTGTATAAGGTAATCTTTCCTCCATCTTTCAAATTTTTAATATTTACAAAAACATTTCTACGAGTTTGAGCAAACTAATCAAAAAAATTAGGTAAATCTTTCATTTAAAATCTCATTACTTAAATAAACTACAAATGGATTATAGTATATAAAGCATATTTATAGTAATATTATTGAAAAATAATATAATAGTATATAAATTTATAAAAAATACAAATAAATATACAGATAAAAAATTGAGACTTAAATTACATGATTATAAAACTAAATTTTAATTTGGTTCACTATTTAAAGTTCTATAAAATATTTGCATTATACTAAGTTAGAATGTAAAATAACAAAGTAAATTAAATAATAAATTAGCAGGTGATTTAATGACAAATAATAAATTTTTACCTATTTGTAAAAAAGATATGGAAGAAAGAGGATGGAAGCAGTTAGATTTTATTTTAGTTACGGGAGATGCATACATAGATCATCATAGCTTCGGAACTGCTATAATTTCAAGGGTTTTAGAGAATTCAGGATATAAAGTTGGGATTATAGCTCAACCGGATTGGAAAAACATAGATGAATTTAAAAAATTAGGACGACCAAGGTTAGGGTTTTTAGTAAATGCAGGTAATATGGATTCTATGGTTAATCATTATACAGTAAATAAAAAGTTAAGAGAAAAAGATTTCTATTCACCAGGCGGTAAGATGGGGTTAAGACCAGATAGGGCTACTATTGTTTATTGCAATAAAATAAGAGAAGCTTATAAAGATGTTCAAATAGTTATTGGTGGTGTAGAAGCTAGTTTAAGAAGATTTGCTCATTATGATTATTGGAGTGACAAAGTAAGAAAATCTATGCTTATAGATAGTGGAGCTGATTTATTAGCGTATGGAATGAGTGAAAAACAAATTGTCGATATTGCAGATAGATTAAACCTTGGAATGGAGGCCAAATACATAAGGGACGTAAATGGAACTTGCTATGTTGTAGACGATTTAGAGGAAGTCTATTCTGATTACATAGAGATTCCTTCTTATAAGGAGGTTTCACAGGATAAAATCCAATATGCCAAAGCATTTAAGGTTCAATACGACGAACAAGACCCAATTAGAGGAAATGTTATAATACAAAGACATGGAAGTAAATATTTAGTACAGAACAAACCAGAAATGCCATTAACAAGAGAGCAACTAGATAAAGTATATAACTTGCCTTATAAAAGAACGTATCATCCTATATATGAAAAGGATGGGGGCATAGACGCTATAGAAGAGGTTCAATTTAGTATTGTTAGTTCAAGAGGATGTTTTGGAAGCTGTTCATTTTGTGCTATAACTTTTCATCAAGGAAGAATTGTACAAAGTAGAAGTGAAGAATCTATAATAAAAGAGGCAGAAGAAATTACAAAACTTAAAAACTTTAAAGGATATATACATGATGTAGGTGGACCTACAGCAAATTTTAGAAAACCTGCCTGTGAAAATCAACTTAAAATAGGTGCATGTAAAAATAAGCAATGCTTATATCCAAGACCATGCAAAAATTTAGATGCAGATCATAGTGAATATTTACAGGTTATACAAAAAGTTAGAGAAATACCTAAAATAAAAAAAGTGTTTATACGTTCAGGATTAAGATATGATTATATAATGGCAGATAAAAATGATATTTTCTTTAATGAACTTGTAGAGCATCATGTTAGTGGTCAATTGAAAGTTGCGCCAGAGCATACTTGTGGTGAAGTTTTAAAATATATGCAAAAACCAGCAGGAAAAACATATAGTGAATTTATGGATAAGTTTTATAAAATAACTAAAAAAGTTGGTAAAAAACAGTATATAGTACCATATTTAATGTCTAGTCACCCAGGAAGCACACTAAAATCAGCTATAGAGCTTGCAGAATATTTAAGAGATATTAAATATCAACCAGAACAAGTGCAAGACTTTTATCCTACACCAGGAACTTTATCAACAACGATGTTTTATACAGGATTAGATCCAAGAACAATGAAAGAAGTCTACGTTCCTAAAAGTAAGGCAGAAAAAGCTATGCAAAGAGCATTACTTCAATTTAGAAACCCTAAAAAATATGATTTAGTATATGAAGCCTTAAATCTTGAAAATAGAACAGATCTTATAGGATTTGAAGAAAAATGTTTAATAAAACCTAAAAATAAAAAACAATCACAATATTATAGTAAAGATAAAAATAATTGTAGTAAAAAAAGTGATAAGAATAAAAATTTTAATAAAGATAATAAAAAAAGTAAAAAAGAGATAGGTGTTATTAAAAATAAAAAAAAGGCTGGAAAGAAAAGAAGACAATGAAAAATGTGAAAAGCTACACTTTATTAAAGTGTAGCTTTTATAATAATTACATTCTTGAAAATTTAGAGTGTAAATAAGAGTCTTTTTTTATAAAGGTATGATTTGCACTTCCAGTATGAAGTTGCCACATATACCAAAATAGGTATGGAATTATAAGTATAAGATTTACTATTCCCCAATACTTCCAAAGGGGTTCATTATACCAAGAGGATGCATCCATAAGTGTTATAAACATTGGGCCGAAGCATGAGCGAAGAATCATATGAGTTGCTAATGTGTAAACTCTTGCCATAATATATAATTCTGGTTTTCTTTTTATAAATGGATATAATTCTGCTGCGAGAAGTATACATATTGAGCTGGCAAAATAATTAGGGCTTTCACCAAAAACAAAACAAAGATTCCAGGTAGTATATAAAAAATTCCATCCAATTGTTGTGTAACAAATTAAATCCCCAACACCTTGTTTATCATATTTCCAATATTTAGGCGCAAATGGAATTGTTACACATAGTAAAAAACCACAACCTGCATTGGCATAATTACCCAGAGCAATATCTTTAAGGGTAGCCTCTAATATATTTAAAAATAATATTCCATAGGTAAACCAAAGAATCCAATTTTTCTGAAAAAATCCCCAAAACTTCCCTTCGCGTTCTTCAAAATTTGAAATTCTACAAAAGCCTACTATTATTGTTGGTAATATAACACTTAAAATTTTTGCCCAACGAAACCATCCTGAAACTCCACCCATAATCCAAAGTGGAAAAGTTAAAAGAGAACAAATCCAAACCATATTAGCTAGTTTGCAATGTTTTCTCATAAGTTCTACTATACATATTAAAACTGCAAAGTACATTGTCATAGACAGTGCATATTTTAAAATAGTAAAATTCATTTAAAAGTCCCCCTTATATCAAATAATATATAAAATACGATATAAGTATAGTATAAAGTCATTTACATATTATGTAAATAAAAATGAGAAACATTTACATGATACTTTATATAATTTTTAATTTGTACATATAATTTCAACATTTTCATTTGTGAAAGAGTGGACTGCATTCCGCACTATATTAAGAGAATCATTATTTTTAAAATATAGGTAAACATATTCAAAGTCATATATAAAAAGCATAAATCTACAATTACTAATTAAAAAATCATCAAAACTTTTAATATCATAAACATCGGATTCTTTTAGATATGCTTTTAAATCTAAATACTTATTTTCATCTATAGAACTAGAAATAAAGTTAAATAGTTCAAAGGTGGTAGGTTTATTTTTTTTAGGTTTATCGATTTTATCGTTTATAATTTCAAACCAAGTATCAATAACCCAAATAAGCCCTTTGCAATCTAAAGTTTCTAGTATATAAATGAGTAATTCATCATACTCTAATGGAATTTTAAATCTTATGCCAATTGGTGTATTTATGTTGATCACTCTCCAATTTTAGATTTTGCAGATAACGTAAAGTAAACTTATAGTTTGCTTATTTACATGAAAAATTCTCACTTGATAAAAAAATGCCATCTTGGAATTTATATATTATATAAATTATCGTAATAAAATTACGAATATTTACATGAAAGAATAAAATGATATAATGTATAAAAATAGTTTTAGTAAACTTCTTAATATTTAGTTAAGAATTAAAAAAAAGTATTTTTTATAGTTAATAATATGGTTTAATTAATTTAAGGGTTATTTAAAATTATAAGTGAAGAGGTGACGTCATATGTGGATGTATTTATTCATATTTGTATGCAAAATAATTGAAGTATCTTTTACTACTGTAAGGACTGTACTTATAACTAGAGGAGAAAAATTATATGCAGCAACAATAGGTTTTTTTGAGGTTATAATTTGGTTGCTAGTAGTTGGAAACGTATTAAATGGAATACAAGAAGATCCTATAAAAATAATTGTATATGCTTTAGGTTATGCCTGTGGTAATTATGTAGGATCTATTATTGAAGATAAATTAGCAATAGGAATGATAACTATGAATGTTATCGTAGCACAAGAGGATGGAGAAAAGCTTATAAATACTTTAAGGGATGCAGAAGTTGGGGTAACCTCAATTGAAGGAGAAGGAAGAAGTAGCAAAAAATTAGTACTTCTAATCCACTTAAAAAGAAAGAGAAAGCTAGAAATTATGAAGCTTATAGAGGAAACAGAAATTAAATCGGTTATTTCCGTAACTGATATAAAAACTGTATACGGTGGTTATGGGATGGTTAGAAAATAATTATAGAAGATAGGAGTATAATTCGTTATACTTCTATTTTTTAATATACATAAGAATATTTTACTTAAAGTATAAAGATTTAAAATTATACAGATTATAAGTACTATAACAATTACAGCTTTATGTTATAATTAAAAGATAGACTTTATTTTTAGGTTAGGAGAAATTATGTTAAGTAAGGATATTTTATTACAAAGATTTAATGAAAACACAAGTGGTAAAAATCATATAAGTGGTGAAAGAATATTTAACAATGATTTAGTATCAAAATTAGATATTGAATCAGATGAACATTTAGTGTGTATAAAAGGTAATGTCATCTCAGAAAAGCTATTTAGTGATTATGATACAAATATAGAGATAGATACAGAAACTAAGTTGGTTATATCAACTTATTGTACTTGTCCAGATTATGAAAAGAAAGAGTTTTCAAATGATAACTATTGCTGTAAACATCTAATAGCTACATTTTATAAATCCCTAGATTCACTTGTAGCTAATCCGTTGCTTTTTAAAAATGATGTAAAATCTAATGTAGTTTTTAAAAAAGAAAATAGTATATTAGATTCACTTTTAGAGGATAGTGATAAAGAAGAATTAAGATTAGATGTGTATATAAATAAAAGAGAATGGGATAATCTTATTACTGCAGAATTTAAAATAGGGTTAAAGGCTAATGGTAATAAGGGATTATATACTTTAAAGGATATAGAACAATTTTTAACAGCTTACTATAATAAAATTGCTATAAGATACGGCAAAAATTTTACTTTAGATATAAAAAATCAAAAGTTGAGTACAAAAGATAAAAGACTTTTAGATTTTATAGAGTTATTAAAAGTTATGGATAACTCAAATTCTTTTAATAGAAAATATAATAAAAATATAGATGGTAAATTTATAAAAATACCAAATCATTTAATAAGAGAGTTTTTTCAACGAGTTAAAAATCATAGAGTTTATTTAAATGAAGGCTTTTTCTACAGAGCAGTAGAAACAGAAATAGTTAATGATTTTCCATCTATGGAGTTTGGATTAAAGGACATTAAAAAAAGTAATGAATATATTTTAAGTTGCATATCAGGTGTACCAACAGTATTAAATGATAAGTGTGATGTTTTTCTTTTTGGAACAATAATATACTTACCAGATTATGAAAATTGTTATAAAATAGAACGTTACTTAAATGTTTTTAATGGAGCTAAGTCGGTGGCTATAAGCAAGGAAGAAGAAGATAGGATACTTAGAAAATTAATACCAGATTTAAATTTAATCTCACAAAAACTAACATTAAGTAAATCTATAAAGGATAAAATTATAATGGAAGATGTAAAATTTAAATTTTACTTTGATATGGAAGGTAAAGATGTAGTTTTAAATTTGAAAGTTCAATATGGAGAATTTGAATTTAATATTTTTCAAGACATTAGTGAAAAAGTTATATATAGAGAGAAGAAAAAGGAACTAAGGGTTATATCAAAATTAAAGTCTTTAGGTTTTGATGAAATTAAAGAAAAATTTTATCTATTATATGGTGATGATTATAAATTTAAATTTTTTAAAGAAGATATATGGCAATTGGAGGATTTTGGAGAAATTTATTATTCTCAAAATTTTAAAGGTATAAAGTCTATAGGTTCTAAAGGTATTAAAGGTCAAATACATTCAGGAAAACACAATTATTTTGAAATAGATTTTAAAGTTGGAGACATTCCGGCGGAAGAAACAATATCTATATTAAGAGCTTTTAAAGAAAATCTTAAATATTATAAACTTAAGAGTGGAGAATTTTTAGATTTGGAAGAATTAGAACTCAAAAAGTTTTTAAATTTATTAGATATTGTATCATATGAAGATAATATAGAAAATAATATTGTGAAAATTAGCAATAGTAAAGCTATGTTCTTAGATAATTATTTAAAAGAAAATAGTATTAGATATGTAAAAGGCAAAAATGAGCTTAAGGAAATTAAAGATAAATTTAAAAATATAGAAAAATTAAGTTTTAAAGAACCGAAAGAATTAAATGCAACTTTAAGACCATATCAAAGAATAGGATATAACTATTTGAAGACATTGGAATATTTGGGGTTTGGAGGTATATTAGCTGATGAAATGGGACTTGGAAAGACTCTTCAGGTCATTACCTATATTCTTTCTAATAAAGGTAAAAAATCTTTAGTGATAGTGCCTACATCTCTAATTTATAACTGGAAAGAAGAATTTTCAAAATTTGCACCATCTATAAAAATAGTAGTGATAAATGGAGATAAGAAGTCAAGAGAAGAAATTATAAAAAAGAAAGAAAATTTTGATGTGATAATAACCACATACAATCTTTTGAAAATAGATTTAGAGTTTTATAAAAAGCAGTCTTTTCATACTGTAATATTAGATGAGGCACAATATATAAAAAATCCTAATTCTCAAAATGCAAAAGCAGTAAAAGATATAAATGGTGATATAAAATTTGCATTATCAGGAACGCCTATTGAAAATTCACTTATGGAACTATGGTCAATATTTGATTTTATTATGCCTACTTATCTTTATGATGAGAATAAATTTTCAGTAAGATATCATAAAAGACTAAAAGAGGGACCAGAAGTTTTAGAAGAATTAAATAAACTTATAGCACCTTTTATACTAAGAAGAAAGAAAAAAGATGTTGTAAAAGAACTGCCTAATAAACTTGAAAAGAAACTGTTGGTGTCTTTAAATGATAAACAAAAGAGTGTATATAAAACTTATGCTAATCATGCAGTAGAATTAATAGAAAATAAGGTTAAAAATGATGAGTTTAGAAGCAGTAAAATAGAAATTTTAGCTTACATAACAAAGCTTAGACAAATATGTCTGGATCCATCGTTAGTATCTAAAGATTATACATATGGAAGCGGGAAAATAGAGGCTTTAGTAGAATTGCTACAGCAAAGTATAGAGGGTGGACACAAGGTTTTAGTATTTTCTCAGTTTACATCAGCACTGAAGAACATACAAAAGAGACTAGAAACGGAAGATATGTCTTTTAGTTACTTAGATGGCAGTGTAAAAGCTGAAAAACGAATGGAGATGGTTGGAGATTTCAATAATGGAGATAACTCTATATTTTTAATAAGTCTAAAAGCTGGTGGTACAGGACTTAACCTTACATCTGCAGATATAGTAATTCATTTTGATCCTTGGTGGAACCCAGCAGTTGAAGATCAAGCAACGGATAGAGCACATAGAATAGGTCAAAAAAATGTTGTTCAAGTAATAAAGTTAATAGCTGAGGGAACTATTGAGGAAAAAATTGTACAGCTTCAAGATGAAAAAAGAAAGTTAATTTCACAAATAATGGACAATGAAAATGAAAAAGGAAATGATTTATTGTCGTTAAGTGAAGAAGAATTGTTGTCATTATTTGAGTTGAATTAGTTTATGAAATATATATTAGTGATGATATTTAAGTATTTTATATAAATACTTAAATATCATCATTTTTTTATTATATAAAAAATGTTTTTGCTTTTAAAAAGCTATTATGGTAGATTTATGGAGCAAAATAGATATTTCCAGTAGAATACCAATACAAATGCTCCCAACCATGTTTTTAGACAGGTGGACAAGATTGAAAAAAAAACTATTCATGATATCATTTACATTGTTTGAGTAAACTTGTTACAAATAAGTAATAAGTTTTTATTATTATGCAAAAAAGTATTTAAGAAGGGCTAAACAAGGCTAATGAAAAGTTAGTCATTTTATAATAAGTTACTTTGGAGGGTTAAAAATGAAAAATAATGATTTAGAGCTACGTCAAGAAGTTTTTAAATCGGATGCTATAAAAATTTTACAATGGATGGAGGATGAAGAGATTACTAGATATTTGAACGAAAGTCCTAATGTATGTAGCAGTATAAGGAATACGCTGAATTCAATTAATTTACCTGTTTTAACGCATCTGTTTAATCAAAATGGAAGTTTCTATATGATTACAAAGAAAGACGAATCAATAGGTTTTTTAAAGCTTATACCAAAAGGAAAAGCAGTAGAGATAGTTATTGTAATAGGTGATAAGGAAAAATGGGGAATGGGATTAGGTAGTAATGCTATTTTTCAAGGATTGAAGGAAGCATTTTTTTACTGGAGAGTAGATGAAGTAATTGCAAAAATTAATTTTGAAAATGAACGCTCAAAAAGAGTTTTCAAAAAAGTTGGGTTTGATGTTGATAGAGAACTTAAAAAAGAAATTCAGTATAATATGACTATGAACAAATTTTTAAAAATAGCTGCATAAATGAATTTGATTTAGAAGCAATATACTGAATATTGAAAAAATAATTACCAATACAATAAAAATAAAATATAGAATACATAACTACTTAAGCTTATATTAAAGAATTTGAAAAATGATTTATGTAAGTTATTAAATAGTTAAAATTTATAGCAATCCATATAATCAGCTTTAAAAAAGTTGAATATATTTAATTATATAATGTAGAATATAGACAAAATACTATTATAAAAATATAGATATTTTGTCTATATTTTTTTATGTAACAAATATGTAACATTATCAATGTATAATTTATATGTATTTAAGTTATACGGTGAAAAACAAGTATTTGGTGAGGGGTGAATAGATGAAAAAAATTTTAATAATAAGCTTAATAGTGGTATTTATCATTTTAGGTATGATTTGGGGGATTAACTATAGAGCTCTTAAGGAAATAGATACATCTAAGTTAGATGCATTGGAATATACCAATTATGCAGATGATATTGGAGAAGGAAAAGTTCAATTAAATTGGAAGTACATAGCAGCAATAACTGCAGTCCAAAGTAAAAACAAGATTGAACAGGTAACAGAAGAACAAATTAAACAAATAGGACAAGCTTTTATAATTAAAGAAGATAATGGTTATAAATTAAAGTCTTTAGAAGATGTATTGACTCAGTTAAATTTTAATAATAGAGAAAAGAAAAGAGTACATACTTACTTAGAACAGTTAGAGTATTTTGGTATAGTTCCAGAAAGTGTTGCAAAAGATTCAGAACAAATGAATTTTATAAATAACATAAAAGCAAGTGCAATAGAAAATTATAAAAAGTATGGTATTTTACCATCTATAACAATAGCTCAAGCAATTTTAGAATCGGACTTTGGAAGATCTGATTTAGCAATAAAGGGTAGTAATCTGTTTGGTATAAAAGCAGATGCTAATTATAGTGGGGAAAAAATAAAATTTGAAACTAAAGAGTTTCATGATTTAGTAATAGAAGATGATTTTAGAAAATATGATAATTCAAATCAATCTATAGATGATCATGGCAAATTTTTATATTCTAATGAAAGATATAAAGAAAATGGATTATTTGAGGCTAAAACTTATATAGGTCAAGCTAAGGCTTTAGAAGTTGCAGGATATAGTACAGAAGAAGACGAAAATGGTGAAAAAATATATAGTAAAAAACTTATTCAACTTATAAAAGAATATAATCTTCAACTTATAGATAGTCAGTTGAAGGAAAATTCCTAAAATAGTCTCCATATTATATGGAGGCTTATTTTTTATTGTAATAAAATAAAAAATTAAGAAATATAATTTATAGATGGGCATATTATGTATTTTAAATTTTATGAATCATATAGGGAAACAAGCTCAAATTTAAATTTATTCAATAACTTTAAAATATTTTCATACAAGATTCAGCATTGAATTCTAAATGATTCGGAGCATGTCTCACTATTTGGGGTATCCAAGTTTTGGAATGGATAATTTTAAAAGTCAACTTGGAACCCTATAGTATAATAATTTAAACATATTGGAGGGTGTTATGAAGGAGAAAAAAATAGAATGTAATAAGTACATGACAACAAATCAAGGGGCACCAATTTATAATGACAGTAATTCATTAACAGTAGGTGATAGAGGACCTACATTACTTCAGGATATACAATTAATAGAGAAGCTAAGTAATTTTAATAGAGAAAGAATACCAGAAAGAGTTGTACATGCAAAGGGTGCTGGTGCATATGGTGTTTTTAAAGTTCATAATTGTATGAAAAAATATACGGAAGCTAAATTTTTACAAGGTCAGGGTACAGAGACGGCTACTTTTGTGAGATTCTCTACAGTTATAGGCTCAAAAGGATCAGCAGATACCCTAAGAGATCCTAGAGGATTTGCTGTCAAGTTTTATACAGAAGATGGAAATTATGATTTAGTGGGGAATCATATACCAGTATTTTTTATAAGGGATGCTATGAAATTTCCAGATATGGTTCATTCTTTTAAACCTTCTCCAGATACTAATCTTCATGATCCGAATAGGTTTTGGGATTTTATAACAAACAGTCCTGAGTCTACTCATATGATTACATGGCTATTCTCAGATAGAGGAACAATAAAAAGTTATAGAAAGATAGAAGGATTTGGTGTAAATACTTATGTTTGGGTTAATAATCAGGGAGAAAGACATTTTGTTAAATATCATTGGAAGCCACTAGCAGGGCTTGAAACAATAACAAGAGATGAGTCAATGATTCTTGCTGGTACTGATCCAGATATAGCAACAAGGGATTTATACGATACTTTAAATAATGGTAAAACTATTGAGTATGACCTTTTTGTTCAACTTATGAAGGAACATGAAGAATTAGATAATGATTTTGACCCATTAGATGCAACAAAAGTATGGCCAGAAAGACTTTATCCACTTATTAAGGTTGGAAGACTTACATTAAATAGAGCACCGAAGGATTTCTTTACAGAAGTTGAACAAGCAGCCTTTTGCCCAGCAAATTTAATTCCAGGTATAGAAGCATCAAATGATAAACTTTTACAAGGAAGATTATTTGCATATCATGATAGTCAAAGATATAGAATTGGTAAAAATTTTGAGCAATTACAAGTTAATAAGCCTAAAGTTCAAGTTAATAATAATATTGAAGATGGTGCAATGAATTACCATATAAGAGAAGGAAAAGTAAATTATAAACCAAATTCTTTAAATGATAATAGACCTATTGAAAATAAAGAACAAAATAAAAATATGGTTTTTATAGAAGGAAAAATACAAAGAAATAATATACCAATAACCGATGATTTCAGTCAAGCTGGAGATAGGTATAGAGCTTTCTCTAAAATAGAGCAAGATAATTTAGTTGATAATTTAATTGATGATTTATTAAAAGTAGATAAATTCATTCAAAAAAAAGCTGTAATTAATTTTATGAAATCAGATAAAGAATTAGGTACAAGGGTAAAAGATGGATTAAAGTTATAAAGTATAATATTTGTTTAATTATTAAATAGATTTAAAAATATTGTAGTATCATAATTTAAAAAACAGTAATAAAATAAATATATATAATAAGGTATCTAAATTGATATCTTATTTTTATATGTTTTTTATGGAAATATTAAAAGTAAAAATACAAATGATATAAAAAACTTAGAATTAATAATTGGACAAGAGGAAATACTTTTATACAACTTTGAAATGAATTTTAAAATAATACAAAATAAAAATAAACAGTTAACAAAGTGTAAATAAATACATATTAAAACAGAAATTAGTTGCAAAAAATCAAAAGATGTAATATTCTGAAAAAGATAGAAAAAATAAAATAGCTATATCTAAAAAGTTAACTTGAAGAGAAGATTATGGAATAAGCTAAAAATAAATATTTATTAAAACTAATACAAATATTAAAAGTTAATGTTTATAATGTATTATATAAAGTTTTTAAAAATGAAAAGGTTTTCCTAATAATGCAAAAAAATATTGTCAAGTAAAATTTGAAATTTAATTTGAACTGGCGTAAATGATTAAATTTTCAGCAAATTGAAATTTTACTTTATTTATAGATTAAAATTTGGTATTATTATTTAAAATAGTTTTTTAATTTAATTAACTTATTAAACTTAATATACTATTTTATTAATGCTTTAGCTTATTAGCATAAGATAACTAGTGTTTAGAATATATTACTAACATAATTTAGATAAGCTATATATTAAGTTATAGTCAGTGTTTAAATGATTTCATATAAGACTAAGAATAACTGGATATGAAGGTGATAACTAATAACTAATAACTAATAAGACGCACTTGTAACTAAGAAATCCTAAGATTATAAAATTATTTTAATGAAAAATAAGGTGTAAAGTTCTAAAATTAAATACTTTATTTTCAGAAAAGTCTGTATATAATTTCGAGGTTCATAATTATACGTAATAGTTTTTATATGAATACACTTTTATAATATAAACTCAGTATATGTACCAGGATAAACACTATGTTAGTTTCAACAAACATCTTAGAAAAAGTCGCTATAGACAAATCTTTTATATATTATTATGAGACAGCTTAAAAATTGAAATTATTAACAACCTAAATTTATATAAAGGAGAATGATGTTATGAATTTACTTAATCCTGTTGTCATTTCTATTGCAGTAATGATAATTTTATGTTTATTAAAACTGAATGTTATATTGTCTTTATTGATTTCAGCTATAGTTGCTGGAATTGCAGCTAATCTAAGTATTGAACAAACTATGGGGTTGTTGGTAGGTGGAATGGGTGACAATTCTCAAACGGCACTTAGTTATTTATTGTTAGGAGCTCTTGCTGTAGCCGTAAATAAAACTGGACTTGCAAGTATATTAGCTAAGAAAATATCTACGGTAGTTAGAGGTAATAAAATTGCTTTTATATTAATTATAGCATTTATAACTTGTTTTTCTCAAAATCTTATTCCAGTACACATAGCATTTATACCAATTTTAATTCCAGCACTTATACCAATTATGAATAAACTAAAAATTGATAGAAGAGCTGTTGCATGTGCTTTAACTTTTGGGTTAAAGGCTCCCTATATAGCTATTCCAGTAGGTTTTGGACTTATATTTCAAAATATTATAAGAGACCAAATGATAGCTAACAATATAGAAGTTACGACCAGTATGGTAAGTAAAGTAATGTGGATGCCAGGAGTAGGTATGATTATTGGGCTTTTAGTAGCTGTATTTTTTAGTTATAGAAAACCTAGAGAATATAAAGATGTAATTTTAGAAGAGTTTTCAAAGGATAATGAAGATTTAAAAATGACTAGAACACATTGGCTTGTATTAGTTGCTACTATAGTTGCGTTTATAGTTCAAATTTTAACAGAGTCATTACCACTAGGTGGGTTGTGTGCGATTATAGTATTAATTGTAACGAGAGCTATTAAGTTTGATGAAGTTGATGATTTGATGAATGGCGGAATTAAAATAATGGGTTTTATAGCCTTTGTAATGCTTGTAGCTGCTGGATATGGAAATGTATTAAGGCAAACAGGAGCTGTAGAATCTTTTGTAAACTCTATAGTTTCTTTAGTGGGACAAAATCAGTTTATTGGGGCATTATTGATGCTTTTAGTAGGACTTCTTATAACTATGGGAATAGGAAGCTCCTTTGGTACTATTCCAATATTAGCAACTATATATTGTCCACTAGGAATTAAATTAGGGTTTAGTCCTTTAGCTATAATTATATTAATTGGTGTAGCTGGAGCATTAGGTGATGCAGGTTCTCCAGCATCAGATAGTACTCTTGGACCAACATCTGGGCTTAATATAGATTCTCAACATGACCATATCTGGGATACTTGTGTACCAACATTTCTACATTATAATATACCATTATTAATTATTGGTATGGTAGCAGCATTAATGCTTTAAGAAACTCTTGGACAAGTTCTATATACTTAGAAGGTTTAAAGGAACTATCTTAAAATAGAATTAAAATTCTATTTTGAGATAGTTTTTTATATATGCAATTTATATTTCAAAATTTATTGTATGTATAAAAATAAGCATTAAAAAATATTTTTCTTGACATTTTAATGCATACCTAATATTATTATTTATAAAATAAATAATGTTTTAATCCTTTGATAAGGGGGAGTAATTAAATTTAGGTTCGTTAAAGAGAGCTGGGAATGGTGGAATCTTAGCATGAAAAAATTTAATGAATGGGCCTTTGAGGAATAAAGGGAAATCTTTTTAGAGAGTACTGGTTATCGTGGGCTGCACGTTATAGCAGATAGAGTATGTTAGTACTTGAAATTAAGGGATATAGTTTTATTAAATTTATAAAATTATATAATTTAGGTGGCAACGCGGATAATATCTCCGTCCTATTAATTTAGGACGGAGTTTTTTTATTTAAAATTAAAAATCAGATGAAGGTGGTGATTTATATGAGGTGAAGGTATGGCTCTTTAATAAACAAAATTTATTTAGAAATACAATTAAGAAAAATAATTAGTATAAGGAGAGTTATAAATATGAAAAAAATTAATAAAACAGAAATATTAACAATGAACTCAATTTTATTAGCAATAGGTGCTATACTACATCAAATCACTCCAGCCATAGGATTACCAATGCAACCAGATTTTGCTTTAACTATGATGATTATAATAATAGTAATTAATAAAGATGACTATAAAACTATATTGGTATCAGCTATAATAACGGGAATATTTACTGCTATGACTACGAAATTTCCAGGAGGTCAGTTGCCTAATTTAATAGATAAGTTAGTTACAGCACATATAGTATATATATTAACAAATTTTATATGTAAAATAAGAATTTTTAATAGGATGAATAATAACTCTTTTTTAACAACAATTGTTTTATCTATAGGAACTTTAATAAGTGGAATAATATTTTTATTATCAGCTGAAATAATAATAGGATTACCAGCATCATTTAAAATACTTGTATTAACAATTGTATTACCTACTATTGCTATAAACACAATAAGTGGACTAGCTTTATATAAAATAATAAATTTGGCTTTTAAAAGAGTAAAAACTTTTAATTAAAAATTATACAGTATTTAAGCAAAAGGTATAGAGAGTTTAATTAATGGCAAACTATATTTACATTAAGTAAATTTTACATAGTTAGTTTTTAAGAGTAAAGAGATAGGTTAATTATATAAATAGGCACATTAAATCTTTATTACATATTATGTAATAGAGTGTACAAAAATAAATAATAACATTCTAGCTTTTTAGATAATTAAGATATTTTATAGAGGTGATTTAATGTATAATATGAAACCAGAAACTTTTAATCTCAATTCAGTTGAAGGTATATCCATAAGGCAACTAGAAGAACATTATAAATTATATGTAGGGTATGTAAATAAATTAAATGAAATTTGGAGCGTACCTTATATGTCTAATGATTTTACTGGTAGTAATCCAACTTATTCAAAAATGCGTAGTTTAAAACTTGGAGAAACATATGCATTGAATGGTGTGAAACTACATGAACTTTATTTTGAAAATATGACTAATGGAAATAATAACCCAAATGGTGTTTTGCTTGACGCTATAGAAAATCAATTTTCATCATATGAAAATTTTATATCATATTTTACTAATGTAGGATTGGCAGTGAGAGGATGGGTAGTTCTTTGTATTGATCCAATAGATAATAGATTGCATATAATTGGAAGCGACCTTCATGATCAAGGTGCAGTATGGCTTTCTTACCCAATATTAGTTATGGATGTTTATGAACATGCATATTTTATGGATTTTGGAACGGATAAGGCAAAATATATGGATACATTTATTAAAAATGTAAATTGGGATGTATTAAATGAAAGATTACAAAGGTATGTTGCTTCAATGAAGATTATGGAAATGAAAGAAAATAAAAGGTATGAGTAAAAAATTAAAATAGAAAATATAAGTGAAATCCCACTACTTTCTTTAAATATAGTAGTGGGACTTTTAAATTAATATTGACTCTAACCTAAGAGGAGGAATTATAATGATATAAGAGAGGTGATGATAACTTGAAAATTAGTAAGTTTGCAAATTTAACAGGTGTAACAATAAAAACACTACATTATTATGATGAAATCGGATTATTAACACCATCAAGGAAAACAGATTCAGGTTATAGAATTTATTGTGATAAAGATTTTTTAAAGTTACAACAAATTAATACTTTAAAATTTATTGGATTAACACTTAATGAAATAAAAATATTTTTAGATAATAAAGAATATGATATTGAAAATTTGATTCATATACAAAAAAAGGAATTAGGAGAAAAAAGGAAACATATAGATTCAGTTATAGAAGCTCTTAATAATGCTGAAAATCAAATAATAGAAAATAAAGTTTTAGATGTTGAAAATCTTATAAAAATTATTAAGATGACGAACATAGAATCTAAAGTAAAAGAGCAGTATGAAACGTCGGAAAATTTTGATAAAAGAGAAGACTTGCATAGTTATAACATTAATAAAACTGATTGGAATACGTGGTGTTTTGATAATATGTCATTTACAAAGAAAGCACGAATATTGGAATTAGGATGTGGAACAGGAGGGTTATGGTTAAAGAATATAAATAAAGTAAATAAAAATTGGAATATAACTTTGTCAGATTTTTCTACTGGTATGCTTGAAAAAACTAGAGAACAGTTGAAGTGCGTAGGACATAATTTTAACTATAAAGTTATTGATGCACAAAATATTCCTTATAATGATGAAAGTTTTGATATAGTCATTGCAAGACATATGTTATATCTTGTTCCTGATATAGAAAAAGTTTTATCAGAAGTGAAAAGAATTCTTGTTAAAGGTGGAGTTTTTTATGTAACTACTAATGCACCAGAAGCTATGAGTGAACTAAATGAGATTATGGATGGCTTTGACTGTAAAAGTGGGTTAGGTAGTAACGGTATGTGTGAAAGATTTGATATTATAAGTGGTAAGATATTATTAAAAAAATATTTTGCTAATGTGAAGTTAAATACTCTTTCAGGAAAAATTATAGTTGATAAGGCCAAGCCTATAGTAGATTATAAGGCATCAACAATAAAAGGTAGGAATATACTTATGGGAGAGAAAAAACAAGAATTTATAAAGTATATAGAAGATTATATTGATGAAAATGGAGCAGTATCTATAACGACAAAAGGATGTATTTTAAAAGGCGTAAAATAATTACTATTAAGTAAATCCTTATTATTAATGTAAGTTATAATTCTTATAATAAGTTTCCTTTACTTTTTTAAAAACTAGTATGAATACGGTAGTTGTTATGATATATATGTTGATATAGTGGTACTGTTATGTTTAGGGAAAGTAAATAGTGGTTTTATATTTAAAAGTTAGGCTATGTTTTTTTATATTGTTAAAATATTTATATAAATTAAAGGAGGAATAACCTCCTTTATAATTTCCTATTTCCATCATTATTAAAAATTTTTTTTAGGTGCATTTCATCAAGAATAATCATAATAACCAAACCTATTAAAATTATTATATTTTCATAACTTACGTTAATAGTTTTGGATAGTTGATTTAAAATAAATTCTAAAGCAAGATAAATGAAACCTAATATAATAAAAGTATTGGCTGAATATTTTTGTGCTACATTCCATGTATCTTCATTTTTCATTGATAATTTGGTTCTATAACCATATATACGATTGATTTTTCGCGGTGGAAAAGCTTTAAATATAAAACCAATGAATATACATATTATTCCTATAAGAGCTATCATAATTACCTCCTAAATTCATTCATAATCTAAAAATTCAATAATAAATTAATATTTCTTTCAATATTAAATTATAACATAAATTACAATATATTTATATAATGTATATAAATATAAAAGCATAACTTATATAAATATTAGATAAGTTATGCTTTATGTTATTTAGTTAATTCTTCAATGATATACTCAAAACCATATTTTCGATAATCATGCCAAAATTTTTCTCGTTTTTCTGGGAACTTTATAGATTCACTTAAACGTTGTTGTTCTGCAAGTGATTCTTCCATTGGACGGGTTTCATATTTTAATTCTTCACTGCATTTTTTAAGAAGATTAGAACCTTTTTCATTATTGATTAAAATTAAAGAAACACCTTTTTTATCATTCCATTCAGGGGAATACTTTTCAATTCCCCAATAATCTGCAATTGTAATATCAGATGCACGGTGTATGTCTGTAAATGGGCATTGCTCACAAGAAGGGCGCATAATAGTTTTGTTACCAAAGAAAAGTTGATAGAACCTTTCGTCGGTATGTATTTTTTCACTATGTGAAGTTGTAAATAGAAATGTTTTATTACTATTTTCTCTACTCCAATCAATTGTCTTGGAACGGAATTGAATACTGGTTAATTTTCCTTTATATTCTTTTTCTAATAGTCTTTTGTAATCTTCCCAAACTAAAGGGCTAGGAATACTATGACAAATCACATCACATAGGTATAAGTTTTCAACCAACGATGAATCTCCCATATACCCTCTTAATCCTGCGTTTTGACAAGGGGTTCCAGTAAATAGTACTTTTCTTTTATTCATTAAGTCTTTTTTTACCTGCTCAAAGGTATTCCCCATGTTACTTTGCACATATTTAGATATCCTCATTCGGTCTCGCTGTTCGTAATTTTCTGCTCTCTTATGTAAAACATGGAATTCATCATCAAAATCAACACCATAGACTACTCCACCTTCTTTAAGTATTGCATCAGAAATTGCTGTGAACACTCCTCCAGATGTGGAATTCATTAAAACTTCTTCACGTTTGTGTTTAGCCACTAAAAAATTAGGCACAGTCTTTTCTTTGTAATTCCCATCATAGATTATAGGGCAAATGTTTACGCAACTATGACAATCTATGCATAGTTTTTTGTCTATGACAGGATACAAAAATCCTTCTTCATCTGGTTTCATAGAAATTGCCTGTGTAGGACAAGTATTGTAACAAGCACTACAATTACAACAGTCTTCTTTTCTTAAATAAACGTTCTCCATGATAAATCTCTCCTTAGTTTTGTTAAAAACATAAATTGATTGCTAAAAATACTTATTAATAGTCATAATTTTATGTTAATATAAATTATTATACTAGGCAAATAAATTATTTATATAAATGCATAATGGAATATACTTATATTGTTTTTTTACTGTGTGGATAAGTATTTGGTATAATATGCTAATAAGTTATATAACTAAATTATTTATGTAAAGTGGAGGAGAAAATGAATATTATATATGAAAAACCAACTGCTGAGGATTATGTGAGTTTAAGAATTCGTTCTGGTATGGGAAAGAAAGATATAGAAAGAAGTCGTATTGCTATAGAAAATTCATTGTTTACAGCAAGTATTTATGATGACGATAAATTAATAGCTTTTGGGAGAGTTGTAGGAGATAATGGAATAACCTATGTTGTAAGTGATGTTATGGTTGATGAAAATTATAGAAGAAAAGGATATGCAAATAGAATAATGGATGTAATTGATGAATATTTAGATATGAATACATTTGAAGATAGTTACGTTTCTCTTATTGCAAATTCGCCTGCTGATTGTATTTATAGTAAACATAAATTTGAATATTTATCTAAAGGTAAATGTGGAATGCTACGTAATCAAAAAAAAATTTAAAATTAAAAATATTAGTATAAATGCTATTTTGTATATTTATGTAATTATGATATAATCCACCTATATATTACAATTAAGGATAATATTATGCAAAGCAGCAGTTTATTAGATTTGAAAGTAGCAATCAAAAATGGATTTTTACATATTTTTGGATCTAGTTTTATAAATAAAGTTATTGGATTTGGTGTAGGTATAATTTTACCTAGAATAATTGGAACGGATTTATTTGGTAAATATACATACGCTCAAACTATTTTAAATATGTTTTTATTATTACAGGGATTAGGGGTTGTACCAGCTATTCTTCAATATTGTAGTGGAAATTATGATAAAGATCAAAAATTATCATATTTAAAATATGGAATTAAAATAGGTATGATAAGTAATTTAGTTATATCTATTTTAATGGTATTATTTTCTGTATTTGGATCACTGCCTATTAAAGGAAGTATAACTATTTTACTATATCTAAGTGCAATACCTGTATTTTCTATAATTTTTGATATTATTCAAATTTATTTAAGAGTAATTTATGAAAATAAAAAATTTGCTATATTAAGCAATTCAAAGGTTAAATATCCAGATAAAGCTAATAAAAAGGAGTTTTTAAAATTTTCTATAGTTTTATTTCTAACCAATGCTATTTCACAATTACTTTTTCAATTAGATGTACTTTTAATTGGTAATATAATTAGAGATGCGTCTATCGTTGCAATATATAAGGCAGCTACATTAATTCCAATGAATATGCTTTTTTTACCATCATCTGTAATGATTTTTGTTTATCCTTATTTTGCAAAGCAATGCAATGATAAAAATTGGATTAAAGTAAAATATATTAAATTACAAAGATACTTAGCTATTATAAATGGTGCAATTAGCATAATTTGTATTGCGTTTGCTCCAATTATTATAAAAATTATATTCGGAAGTAAATATTTAAATTGTATAAGTGCTTTTAGGGTTTTATGGGTTGGCTATTTTATAGCAGGTACATTTAGAGTACCTAGTGGAAATGTATTATTTGCTATAAAGAAAGAAAAAGTTAACTTGTTTAATTCAATTTTTAGTGGGCTTTTAAATATAGTATTAGATATTTTGTTAATTTTAAAATTTGGATATAATGGAGCTGCAATAGCAACAGTTATTACATTTGCAATATCATCCATAATATCTAATACTTATTTATATAAATATCTGAATAGTTAATTTAGAGAAACTTAATTTTAATACTTATTTAGTAAAAAGATGGAGGAAAATATGGAAGTTAAATACGTTGTTATAATTCAATGCGATATTGCACATAAGAGGTGTAGTGGTTTTGCTTGTACTGATGCATTTTATAATAAGGATGAAATGTTTAAAGAATACGATAATAATGTAAGATATATTTCATTTACTTGTGGAGGATGCTGTGGAAAGGGAGTTGCTTCTAAATTAGAGCATTTTTCTAAAAAAGTATATAAAAAATATAATATTAATAAAGATGAAGTTGTGATTCACTTATCCTCTTGTATGGTAACTGATAATCATCATTATGATAGATGTCCCAACGTAGACTATATAAAAAATATATTGATAAAAAAAGGTTATAAAAATATAGTTGAAGGATCTTATATTAGTACTAATGCTAAAAGAAAAAGAGAAGAAAACAAGTATAATTGTTATAAATAAAGTTAATATATGCTTATATATAAGTATTATATGATGAACAAGTATTGAATAAATCGAAAAATTATTTAATGGGGGAAATAAATATGGGGTTATTGAATGAATTTATGAGTGAGAGATTGGTACTTAGAAGGTTTAGGGAGGATGACTGGAAAGATATACATGAGTATTTATCAGATGAAAAAGTAGTTAGGTTTGAACCTTACAATCCATTTTCAGAAGAAGAAAGCAAAGAGGAAGCTATTTATCGAACTAAGGATGAAGCTTTTATAGCTGTATGTTTAAAAGAATCTGGAAAAGTAATTGGTAATCTTTATTTTTCGAAGCAGGATTATGGGACTTATGAATTAGGATATGTATTTAATGCTCACTATTGGCATCAAGGTTATGCAACAGAAAGTGCAAATACTCTTATTAGTTATGCATTTGAAAAATTAAATGTTAGAAGAATTATTGCAATGTGTAATCCGGAGAATAAACCATCATGGAAGCTACTTGAAAGGGTTAATATGAGACGTGAAGGGCATTATCATCAGAATATATATTTTAAAACTAATGTTGATAATCAACCTATTTGGCAAGATACCTATGAATATGCAATTCTTAAATCAGAATGGAATAATGCTGTGAAATAGAGAATATGTGATAAATTTTAAAATACTAATTTTTTATACAATATAAAATGTAATTTAGAAAAAATTTATAATAAGGTTGAAATTAATAAAGAGTTGCTTTTATAATAAAAGTAACTTTTTTGTTTTACTTGAAAAAATATACAACTTTACAAAAAACTTAAAATATATATTATGTGTTTTATTATAATAAAATAATATATATTTATGTAATAATATATAATTTAATTTAAAAATATGGTACAATTGGTATGTATTACAAAAGAAATAAAAAATATAATTAGTAAAGAAATTTTTTATATTATAGTTAAAAAATATAAAAATAAGGTGTTTAATTAAATATTTACATCGCAAGTAATTGATATAATAAAAAATAATTTAAATTTATTTTTAAACATTCTATTTAAACTGCTAAAGTAAAAAATGCAAAAGATTAAAAAGTTTTGTAAAGAAGGGGAGTAAATAAATTGAAAAATAAAAGAATTTTAGCATTATTAATGGTAACTTGTTTAACAGTAGGAACTTTAGTGGGATGTGGAAAAAATCAAAACACAGAAACTCAAGAAAATAAAAATGTAGCAAGTGATGTGAAAAAAGATGAGGTTAAATTACAAAAATTAAATTGGTCAGAAAATAATTTTAATGCATTAAATAAGCTTATTGAAGAAAATGGAGTTAAAGGTAAAAACTATGATGCAAATAAAAAACCATATATCGTAGTAGATTGGGACAATACATCAATTTATAATGATGTAGAGGAAGCTTTATTAATATATCAACTTGAAAATTTAGAATTTAAGATGTCTCCAGAGGAATTATCAAAAGTACTTAGAAAAGATATACCTAAGGATAATTTTAATGAAAAATGTAACAATAAAGATGGACAACCTGTAAATATAGATTTAATAGCTGAGGATATAGATTCAGATTATAAATTTATTTATGAAAATTATAAAGGAATGAAGGGTGATAAAACTCTTGAAGATATGAAAAAAACTTCAGAATATAAAGATTTTATTGCTAAAACAAGATATCTATATGATTCTATAGGAAAAACATTTTCAGCAGATATAAGTTATCCATGGGTTACATATTTATTTGCAGGAATGAATGAAAACGAAGTTAAAGAATTAGCAGAAAAAGGCATTGATAATGCATTAAATGAAAAAATAGGGGTAAAAAATTTAACAAGTCCTGAAGAATTACCAGGTAAAGCAGGGGTTGTATCAGTTTCTTATAATAGTGGATTAAGAACTTTAGAAGAACAACAAAATTTATACAATACATTAATGGAAAATGGAATAGATGTATACGTGTGCAGTGCAAGTTTTGTTGATATTGTTAAAACATTTGCTTCTAACCCTAAGTATAAATATAATGTACCAGAGCAAAATATAATGGCTATGGAGCTTCAAAGAAAGGACAATGTTATAGTTCCTGAATTTAAAGAAGGATATGATCAAACTCAAGGAGCAGGAAAGACTAAAACAATAAAAAGATTTTTAGCTTCTGAAAAAGGTTATGGACCTATTCTTGTAGCTGGAGATAGTGCTGGTGATGTAGCTATGCTAAAAGATTTTGAAGATACTAAAATTGGGTTAATAATCAATAGACTTAAAGATGGTGAAATAGGTGAATTAAGTAAACTTGCTTCTGACAGTATTGGTAAGGAAGATGTAAAATATTTACTACAAGGAAGAGATGAGAATACTGGAACTTTTAGACCTTCTGAAAAATCAATAATGTTTGAACAAACTGAAGAAGGATTACTACACAAATAATTTTTAAATAAAAGGTAAAAGTAATACTAAAAATATTTAAAATATTATAAATGTTGTACAATACATGTAGATTTTTATTTAATGATGTGGTTTAAGAGAATGTTTATATTGTATCAATTTCTAGGGAGATCATTTATGATCTCCCTTAATTTATATTTCAAGTTAATTATTAATAAGGAAATAAAAGAACTTGTAAATGAAAATTCTGCAGTGGGTGTTGGTGATTCTATAACACTTTACGAAAAAAGTATTATAAATTTTATTCATAAATGAAATTGAATTTTTTATGTAAATATGAGAGGATATTACAAGTGAAAAGAAAATATATACAGAAATTATGACAATGGAAGTAGAATTATACCAATGATTTACGGTCCTAAGTAGGTTGTTTTAATATCTGGGGTAAGTAAGATTATCAAAGATAGGATAAAAGTAATTATTATAGAAAAGCATTTATGCTATTAGTACTTTACATAATATGATAGAAGGATAAATTATAATAGAGGTCTAATATAATAACTACATATAAAAATGATTTGGAGGATGAAAATGATTAAAGGAAAGAATATCAATTTAAGACCAATGACAGCTGAAGATCTTGAACTATTCTATATGTGGAATACTACACAAGAGCATATGGGACTTTATATGAATGCAGAGTTAATATATAAGGATTTATTTATTGAAGAAATGAAAAAGGCTTTAAGAACTAATTCACCATTTTATATGATTATAGAAGATAAAGATGGTATGCCTATTGGAGTGATAGATTATTTTAATTCAATAGCAAGCAAAGTTTCAATTGATTTTGGAATATTAATTGCAGTGCCTTCAAATAGGGGGAAAGGAATAGGAAGTGAAGCTATAAGTATACTGATTAATTATTTATTTAACACAAAAAGCATAATGAGAATTCAATTTATGACTAGAAGTGATAATGAAAGCATGAATTTCCTTGGGAAAAAATTAGGTTTTAAACTAGAAGGAACGTTAAGAAAATACAGCTTTGATTATGGTGAATATAGAGATTTGAATTTATTTGGAATAATAAGAGATGATTGGTGTAAGGAAAATTTAAAATAAAATTATATTTTATTGTTTTAAAATGCCTATACACATAGTTTTCTTAGTAAATTTAGGGCAATATAAGCTTTTATAATTTAGATTATGATTGATTCCCAAAATATCTTCACTAAATGTAATTTCAAAAGTTTCTACGCATTCATCACATATCCATTTATAGCTAAATGTACTTCAATGCATTAATAAAGCAATTACTGTAAAAAACAAATTAGGCTGACAACAAACAATGTAAAATTTAATATAGCTCCTACAAATAATAAAGTTAATGAAAATATTATTAATAAAATGTTAAAAATAAAATAATTTTTATGTTTCATATGAATCCAACCTATGATTTTATGACTATATTTTGCCATATATCAAAATGAAATATAGTTATAATTCACATATTTGATTTGGTGGAATAAAATGTTAATGGAAAATAGTTATTAAGAGAGGTATTTCAGTGGGATATTATGTTGAAGTAGAAGAAAATGTAAAGGTCTATGTGGAAGATCTTAATCCAAAAGGTAAAAAGACAATTGTATTTTTACATGGTTGGCCTGGAAGTCATAAACTATTTGAATATCAATTTGATCAACTTCCTAAAATGGGATATAGATGCATAGGTATAGATCAAAGAGGATTTGGTAAATCAGATAAACCTTTTAAAGGGTATGACTATAATAGATTAGCAGATGATGTTAAAGCTGTAATTGAAGCCTTAGACTTAAAAAATGTTATATTAGGAGGACATTCTACAGGAGGAGCAATTGCTATAAGATATATGGCTAGACACAATGAAGCAAGAGTGTCTAAGCTTGCACTTTTCGCAGCAGCAGCACCAAGTCTAATAAAAAGATCATATTTTCCATATGGATTAGAAAAAAAAGATGTAGATGACATAATTAAAGGAACTTATGATGATAGACCTAAGATGTTAAGAGATTTTGGAAATATGTTTTTCTTTCAACACATAACTGAAGCTTTTTCAGATTGGTTTTTCCAATTGGGGTTGGAAGCTGCAGGATGGTCTACAGCATCAGTAGCTAATTCATGGTTAAACGAAGAAGGGTTATTTTCTGATTTGGAAAAAATAAATGTTCCAACATTAATATTACATGGCATTCATGACAAGGTTTGTCTTTTCCCATTAGCTCAAGCTCAAAATCAAGGTATTAGAAACTCAAAGCTTATAGCATTTGAAAATAGTGGGCATGGATTGTTTTATGATCAGAAGGAGAAGTTTAATAAAGAATTGATACAATTTATAGAGGAATAATAATCCTAATTATTAATAAAACACCGCATTATTATATTTTAATTATACGGTGTTTTATATTTTATAAAATTAATAAAGATTAAATAATGAATTTATTTTCTTTAATAGGGTATAAGTTAACTTTAAAAATTATAACTCCCAATTATTAATTTGCTTTGTATATATTGATCTTGAAAAGAAATAGTAAATAATTTGAAGGAGTAAGTATATGCCTACTATAGTTAATAAATATATGCTTAAACTTTCACCAAGAAGATTACTTAAGGATTTTATAGCAAAGAATGTATGGCTAAAGGCTACTACAAAAGGTAAGAAAAACATTATAAAGCATTGAGTACTTATAATAGTTTTTACTTCATCCTTTGACATCCCCATTTTTTTTAGAGAGATAAACTCTTGTTTATCTTTTTGAATTTCAGTAAACATTTTAAAATATAATATGCTTCCTGTAGCTATGAAAAATAATATTGCAATGAACGTTCCTATAAAGAAAAATAATGACATACCGTTCATAAATTTAAGAAATCCTATTACTCTTTCGTTAAACATAGTTTCTTTGTCTTTAGGAACCATAGATTTAATTTGTGATACGATATCTGATGAATTTATCCAATCATTTATATTGTATCCATAGTAAACATACTTACTTTCGTCAGGAATTCTATTTAAGATTTTCTCATAATCACTATCGTTAATTATAGCCATATTTGCGTTTTTCTCATCAGAATTTATAATTCCTCCAATAATTTCATCTTTAATCTTAAATTTTTCATTTAATCCTTCTATATCTAAGTTTAAATATTCTATATTAGAAAATAATTTTTCATTTTTAGGATTCATGTTGCTATAGGAATGTATAACTATATCATCGTAATTAAGATTAAGTGGAGTTTTTCCAAATTCAGTAGCTAATATGTTATATTCACTATTAGACATAATGTAAAAGTCTTTCTTGTTACTGAAACCATTATTCATAGAATCATCTGTATTTAAGGCTTTAATTAAAATAACTTTACTTTTAAAAATTATATTATGGTCACTAGAATTTAATATAGACTCAATTTCTTCAGGTATTATTATATCATGAGAATTTAATCCACTTTCAATAAAACTTATATCTTGGGGAGAGTTTAATTGAATTTCCTTTTGCATACTTTTTTGCAAAGAATATATACAGGATGATGCTGTTAAAGTGACACTACTTAGTATTGATACAATAAATAATATTTTTGCATTATCTTTCAATTTATATATAATTTGAGATAAAGTTATCATATTAATACCTTTATAATAAATTAACTTGTTTTCTTGCAACTTATTTGTAAAATATACACTGAATTGAGAATACAATAAATAAGTTCCTGTAACTACAAGAATTAAAATAGGGAACATAGTTAAAATTATTAAAGTACTTGATGATGCAGCTATAATATATCCTAGAAAAATAAGTATTATAGATAAAATTGCTTTATATTTAGAAAACGCTGGGGAAGGCTTTGCTATCCTTGAGCCTTTTAGAAGTTCTATTATGTTATTATTTTTTACCTTATGACTTGCTACAAATCCAATCAATTGAAATAATATAATAAAGCATACTAAAGTTATAATAAGGGCCTTAGTAGATATAGAAAATGGTATTTCTAAATTAAGCTTTAAAATAGCAGAAATTGACATGAAAAATAACTTTGAGAATAATGCTCCAAATACAATCCCTGTTGCTATAGAAGCTAGAGAAACTATTAAGTTTTCAAACATAATATAGTTTCTTATTTCACTTTTAGTAAGTCCAAACATTGAAAGTAGTCCAAATTCTTTTGCTCTTGATTTTAAAAAGGTTGATATTGAATACAGAGTAAATACTACAGTGAATGTTAATATTATAAATTCGCAAAGATACATTATTTGTATTGATAGTAGTCCTAAGTTACCCATAGTTTTTATATTTTTAACTTCAGGATTAAATATAAAATTTGCAAATATAAAAAATACCATAACAACTAAAGTATTACTTAAATAGTACATTATATATTTATTTAAGTTGCCTTTAATATTTTTATAAGCAATACTACGCAAGGTCATTATATTTTCCTCCTAACATAGACAATGAATCAATAATTTCTTTGAAAAATAATTCTCTGCTACCACCTCGTACAATTTCTAAAAACTGTTTTCCATCTTTAATCATTATAATTCTTTTGCAAAAACTTGCAGCAAAAGGATCATGAGTAACCATCATAATTGTAGCATTTTCTTTATTATTTAAATTGTTTAAAGACTCCATTACATCTAAAGAAGATTTTGAATCCAAATTTCCTGTAGGTTCATCTGCAAGAATTATAGAAGGGTTATGGATAAGAGCCCTTGCACAGGCTGCCCTTTGTTGTTGCCCACCAGATGTTTCATAAGGTTTTTTGTTCAAAATATTTTTTATTCCTAAAAGTGAAGAAATTTCATCAACTCTTTGTTCTATATCTTTTAACTTAATTTTGTCTAGTACTAATGGGAGTATAATATTTTCTTTGATAGATAAGGAATCTAAAAGATTAAAATCTTGAAATATAAATCCTAATTCTCTTCTTCTAAATAAGGCAATATTTTTTTCATCTAGCTCGGTGGGATTTGTACCATTTATAAGCAATTCTCCTGAAGACGCTGTATCTATAGTAGCAAGAATATTTAATAAAGTGCTTTTTCCACTACCAGAAGGTCCCATTACACCAACAAATTCTCCTTTTTCTATATTTATATTGAATCTATCAAGGGCTTTTACAGTTAAACCACCTTTATTATTTCCATATATTTTAGTTATGTTAACACCTTTTAATAAAGACATATTTTAAACTTCCTTTCTGTTTTTCATATTGATAAGTTATTTATTAAAATAAGCTTATATATTTTAAAGTAATTAAATTTTGTCATAACCTTTATGTTTATTATAAAAAAAATAGGAAAATCAAGGTATCGATTTCCCTTTCATGCCATATTTTAGTCTTACAATATTGAAAGATTATAGTTTAAACATATTTTTACCAGGATAAAAAATAATAGAAAAAGTTGTACCTTGGTTTTCTTGGGATTCAACAAGTAAATCATGTCCAAGCTCATCACATATTTTCTTAGATAAATACATGCCCATGCCAGTTGATTCAGCGATTTTTCTGCCGTTTTTACCTGTAAAGAAAGCGTTAAATATTCTGCATAGGTCTTGGGGAGGAATACCAATACCATTGTCTGAAACTGCTAGAATAACTTTTGTTGGCTCTTGGTTTATTTTAAAGGTTATATATTTTTTATCTTTTGGGGTATCTTTAGAATATTTTATAGCATTAACAAAAATTTGATTTATCACAAATAAAACCCATTTTTTATCTGTTTCTACAATAATATCTTCATCACCAATAATTTTAGGAAATATAAAATTACGTATCAATGATTTTTTATTATGATTAATTACATTTCTGACAATAGATATAATATTAAAACTTTCTACATTAAAATCTAGATTAAACTCATTAAGTCGAGTGTTATAAAGTATCATTTCAATGCAATGGGATATTTTTTCATTTTCCTCTGATATACTATCAAATATTGTTCTGTATTCTTCGTTTTTTTGATCTTGAAGGATAAGATTTATTACAGATACAGGGGTTTTTATCTGATGTACCCATTGATTAATAAAATAGATGTATTGCTTACGTTCTTCTTCATATTTTCCAATCTTATCACCATATGTCTTATATATTTTTAAAAGAAGATTTCTATATAATCGTTGTTCTATTGTTCCAGTGCAATCTAAGTTTAGCATGTAATCTAATCCATCTTTTGAATTAATCATAAGACTCAATTGGATGTAAAAAGATTTATTTTTAAAATAATCATATAATAAAAAGATTATAAACAATACTGTTGAAACTAAAAAGGCATAAAATATATTAGTTTTAGGAAGGTTTATTTTGTTAATAATTAAAGTTAAATACATTATTAAAATAACTATTGATGTACTTACAAAGTAAATAAGTGCATATCCTATTCTATCTTTAAAAAAATCTTTTAATTTCATATTTGTCACCTACCCAAAAAATTAAATCTTCCAATTATCTATTATTCTATATCCTTGTCCTCGTTTTGTTTCAATTACATCTATAATATCTAATTCTTCTAATCGTTTTCTTAATCTTGTAATATTAACAGATAAAGTGTTATCATCTACAAAATCTACATCATTCCATAATACTTCAAGTAAAGTTTCTCTTGAAACAATTTTATTTACATTTTTAAGTAAACAATATAAAAGTTGAAATTCTTTTTTGCTTAATTCTATGTTTTTTTTATTAAACTCTACAACGTTTTGATTTATATAAATAAATAATCCATTAACTTCAAACATTTCATTGTTAGTACTTTCAGAATAACTGCCATAAACTCTTCTTATAACGCTTTTTATTTTTGCTATTAAAAGATCATAGGAGAATGGTTTTGTTATATAGTCATCACCACCATTTTCTATTGCCATAACTTGGTCCATATCTGATTCTCGTGAAGATATGAAAATAATGGGTACATTAGAAAGTGTTCTTATGTCTCGACACCAGTAAAAGCCATCATAGAAAGGGAGATTGATATCCATAAGAACAACCTGTGGGTTGTTTTTTATAAATTCTCCTTTTATATTTAAAAAGTCATTTACTACACATACTTCATAACCATATTTTTCAATGTGATTTTTCATCAAAATACCAAGTTTTACATCATCCTCAACTATCATTATATTGTACATACCCATATACCTCCTTTGGTCATTTTATATTAAATTATATAAAAAATCATAAATACTTTAAATAACATAATACTTTCCAATATTATTCTCCTATGTATAAATATACTTTTTATAATCAGTGTTTTCAACTATTTTCGTTATTTAAGTAGTTTTAAATTGCCTACAACAAATGTTAATAGGTTAGTACAGCTAGTACTTATAGGGGAAAAATGCTAAAATGTTTTAATTTATGGATGGTCATAAAAAATTACATATGAAATTTTAAGTTTTCACTAATATATAAAATTACTTTAGTTATTAGACCTTGAAATCAATAATTTAAAAAGCTAACTTGAAATCCATATAATATGATATAATTTTTAAAAACAATGATTTGTAATTAAATTAAATATATGTAAATTAAAAGTCTAAATAAATTATATATATAAATTTTAATAAATATTTAACTAATAAAATTCTTTAAGTTTTAAGGTGAGAATTGAAATATAGGCGATGGAGAATATGAATATATTTACTGATAGATTATGTTTAAGAGAGTTTGTAGCAGAAGATTATGATTTCTTTTTTGAATTAGAAACTAGCGAATTTATTCAAAAATTTGAATCAGATACCATACCTACAAAAGAAGAAATTGATGAGAAATTTTCTAAAATACTTAAATGCATAAATGAAATACCAAGAAATAGATATTATTTGGTTATCACAAAGTTACCTGACTTTCAGCCAGTAGGAAAACTAGGGTTTTGGGAGATAGATTCTTCTATTAGAGAATGGGAGATTGGTTGGGATATTCATATAGATTACATTGGTAAGGGTTATGCTCCAGAAGCAGCAAAAGCATTGATGAAATTTGGATTTAATAAATTAAATGCTCATAGGGTACAAGCGTTATGTAATGATAAAAATATTAATTCAGAAAAAGTTATGATAAAAATAGGAATGAAAAAAGAGGGAACATGTAGAGCAGTTAGATTATTAAATAATAATTGGTATGGAAGTCATATTTATTCCTTATTGGATACTGAAATAAAATATATAGACAAGTGAAAAGTAAAAATATAATATATTATTAAAATTTATTGGTACACTCAATTTGAATAAAAACATATAAACTATAATTTATAAAAAATTAAAATAGAAGGAGATATAAAATGGATGAAGATAAGAAAAAAGAAGAAGATTGAATATGTATTTGCATATCATGTGAAATGTGTATAGGAGTAACATTTGGAGTTATTTTTAATAATATTGGTTTATTTATAAGTTTTGGTACGTTTATAGGATTATTGGTTGGATATATAATAAATTCAAAGAAAAATAGATAATTTAAATTTAATATATAGATGTTATTGTTAATGGAGGAATTTATGAAAAATATTAAGGTAATATTTTTTGATATGGGAAATACTTTATTACATTTTCATTATGGACAATCAGATGATGAGAAAGATATGCAAGGTCTAGTTTATTTAACTGAGTATTTAAATAGATTTGATGAAAATATTACATTTGAAGATGTGAAGAATAATTTTTATAAAATTTGGATGGATGGAATAAAAGATAGAAAAAGTAAAAGAATAGAATATCCAATTGAAAGTTTTTTAAATGGGTTTCTTAAAAAATATGATTTGACTTTTAGTTTAGAACAATGTATACAAGCTATTCATTGTTTTTACAAAGAATATAGAGAGCAAGTTAGGTTTGAAGATAATATATATGAAACTTTAAAAAGTATAAAAGAAAAAGGTTATAAAATAGGTGTTATATCTAATACTTGTTATTATGACGAGGTTATGAAAGAGTGTTTTTCAAAGGCAAAAATTTATGAATTAGTAGATAATTTTATTTTTAGCTATTCATTAAAAATAGGAAAACCTAACAAAAAAATTTTTGAAGCAGCTATAGAACAAATGGGAATTTCACCTAAAGAAGCAATAATGGTTGGAGACAGTTTAGAAAGTGATATTAAACCTGCTTTACAATTAGGTATGAAAACCATATGGCTAAAGAATGATATAATTAATGATACTAAATTAGAAATAGTACCACATGGGAAAATATCAACTATAAAGGAGCTATTAAGTTATATATAATAAACTAAATATATTAAAAATTAATATAATAATATATAAAACGCTTATTAGGCAATTTAGTAGGTGTTTTTATTATATCTAAAATTTTTTGGTGACAGGCATTAAACTTATATAGGTATATATATTTATAGAAAACTAATGTTCTAAATAAAATTGTATTAAAAATAAATTAAGAAAATAAATTAAGGGTAGGAGAATAAAAAATGAATGATATAAAAGATGTATTGAAATTTTTATATAAAGATAAAATTAGAAATATAAATGTTATAAATTTCATTGAAAATTATCCAATAAGCTATATAGAACAAATAGGAGAATCAATTATAGTTAAAGGGAAAAGTGATAAAAAGTGGATTTATATAAGTTCGAAATCAATAGATGAATTGAAAATAATAAAAAGCAAAATAGATTATGATGATAAAAATTTTGCAGCAGTGGAAGAATGGATGATGCCTATTATAATTAAAGGGTATGAAATCAAGTGGCGATTATCTACTATGAAATTAATATTAAAAAATGAAGTAAATATAAACGAGGCTGAAAATATTATGGATAAACTAAATATTAATGATGCTAAGTTTATCTATGAAAACTCAGATTATAAGGATGTTATATCTATTGATTATATAATTAATAGAATAACTAAAGGGGTAAATTCTTGTATACGTCATATGGATAAACCAGTAGGATGGGCAATTACACAGGATGATGGTGCCATAGGGTTTTTGAATGTTTTGCCTCAATATAGAAATAATGGATATGCTCATGATATCACTATGGATTTAATAAATAAAGTTCGTAATAAAAATAAAATTCCATTTGTCCATATTGAAGAAGATAATTTGGAATCTATGAAATTAGCAACTAGTTTAGGATTTGAAAAGTATAAGATAGTGAATTGGTTTGAAAGAGAATAATAAATATAAAAAATAATATTGGTTAGAATATTAAAAAAATTTAGAATTGTGTTATAATTATGGTATAATTGTAAAAAATAAACAATTAGAAAGATTAAATGTAGAATGATAATAGAATTGGAGAAAAGAAAAATATTCACAGCTTTATAAATACCGTTCCATATATAATTTAAAAAATTAAAATGATAGCACTAATGAAAAATAGTATTTTGCTAAATTTATAATGATTTTACAGAGTATCAAAATGTAAAAGAAATGTGATATATAAAATTCTTAAGTGAAAAGTGTGATTCGTATGGACAAGGTGTACAAATCAGTGAGGGGGAGTTTGTGAACCTTGAGTATGGTAAAAAAGTGCTATATTCTTATTATAAAAAGATACTGAGTTTAAGAATATTTTGGAAAAAATGAAATTTTTTATTCATAAGAAAAATTGGATAATCAAAAAATAGAAGGCAAGGAATATATTTTTACATATTTTTATTATGTATTAATGAAAAGTTAATAAGAAGAAAGGTGGTAATTATTATGAAATATATAATGACAGATAATCCCAAGGAGCAAGATGTTGATATAGTCTTAAATAATTTAATAGAATATAATATTTCTCATATAGAAGAAAAAGAGGTTAAACCATTAGCTATTTTTGTTAATGATGAAAATGAAAATAAGATAGGCGGTATTATAGCGGAAACTCACGGTAACTGGTTAGAGATATCCTCATTATGGGTAGATGAAAAAGTTAGATATAAGAAAATTGGTTCAAAGTTATTAAAAAATGTTGAGGCAGAGGCCATAATAAGAGGTTGTAAGTATTCATTTCTTGATACTTTTAGTTTTCAAGCAAGAGATTTCTATTTAAAGTTAGGGTATAAGGAAGTTTTCACATTGGAAAATTATCCAATAACTAGTAAACGTCATTATTTTATTAAGCAACTAATAAAAAGTAGGTAAGATAAGAATGAGATGAAAAAATGATAATACGTGAGTTAACCCAGGAAGAGTTAAAATGGATATAGAGTTAAATTGCAAATGCTGAAATGAGAATTTTTAAATATTATAGATCATGATAATATGAGCATAGAAGAGGAAATTTCATTTATATATAATTAGTTAAATGATACAGAGTATTAAAACGTTAGATAGGTTTTTAGGATATATAGGTACAAGTTTAGCAGAAATAGAAGATGTTTTATGAAAAAATATGTGATCTAATTACATTGATTATATAGTGAACCAAGCCTAAGATTTAACTTTTTAGAATGTATTTAATAAACTAAGTAAACGATTAAATACACTGTAAATTGTAAATAATGTTTAAAAAATAAATAGTAATTTAAATTGAGAGGTTAAATTGTAATGATAAGACATGGAATTTTTGTTAGAAGAAAGCGGAATGATTATTAGATAAAAATTAGAAGAACATTTATTTTAAGGTGGAGGGTTTATGAAATTTGTGATAACTGATATTCCAAGGGAAAATGATATTAATGGAATTGAAAGTAATTTAAAAAAATATAATTGCTCTAATCTAGGGATAAAAGCAGCCAAGCCTTTAGCTATTTTTGTTAAGAATAAAAATAATAATAGAATAGGTGGTATTACAGCACAAATTAATGGTAATTGGTTAGAAATATCATTGCTATGGGTTGATGAAAGGTTCAGAGGTAGAAAAATTGGTTCTAAATTATTGAAAACTCTTGAGGCAGAAGCTATAGTAAGGGGATGTAAATATGCATTTCTTGATACTTTCAGTTTAAAAGCTAGAGATTTTTATTTGAAATTAGGATATAAAGAAGTTTTAAAATTAGATGAATATCCTGCAACAAGTAAACGTTATTATCTTTTGAAACAATTAATAGAAAATAAATAAATTGTTAAGTTATAAAAATATCGTATTTATTCAGAGATGGATTTTACGATATTTTTATTTAAAGATAAGAGATAATGATATTGTGAAAATGCTAGCAGATTTTAATATATTTAATAAAAATTATTATTAAAACAACTAAGGATTTTTTGTTTTTTCTATAAGAATATAAAAGTGGGTTTATAATAAAATTTTATTAATATAAAAAGTATTGTATAATTATTGTATAAAATATTTAATGGAGGTATTGAATATGGATAGAAATGTAAATATTTTAGTTGTAGAAGATGATGAAGATATAAATAGAATTATAAGAAAAATTCTTGTGAAAGAAGGATATAATGTAAAATCAGCTTATTCAGGAACGGAAGGTAAGTTATATATAAATATGGAAGATTTCAAACTTATAATATTAGATTTAATGTTGCCAGGAATGACAGGAGAAGAACTTATTTCATATATTAGAGAAACTAAAAATATGCCAGTTATAGTTATATCAGCGAAAAAATCTCAAGATGATAAAATAAATTTACTTAAACTGGGAGCAGATGATTTTATATGTAAACCTTTTGATATAAATGAAGTTTTAGCAAGAGTACAAGCACAACTAAGAAGATATACTAAATTTAATAGTATAAAAGAAAATAATGAACCTTTAATTTACAAAGAGTTAGTTTTAGATAAGGAATTAGTAGAAGTAAAAGTAAAAGGGAAAAAGATAGCATTAACAGCTAAGGAGTTTTCTATTTTAGAGTTACTTTTAAGTTATCCTAAGAAGGTATTTACTAGAGCAAATTTATTTGAGAAAGTTTGGAATGATGATTTTTTAGGTGATGATAAAACTATAAATGTACATATAAGTAATATAAGATCTAAAATATCAGTAGTAGATAATAGAAATGAATATATAAAAACAGTATGGGGAATAGGTTTTAAACTTGGAGAGTAACTTTATAAATTCTTAATATTTTCTTTAACTTATCTTGACCATTTTATTTTAATATAGACACATAGAGAGTTAAGAAAGGGTGAGTTAAATGGAAGAAACTATTTTGGCTACAAGAAATTTAACTAAAAGATATAAGAACAATGTTGTAGTTAATAATGTTAATATGAATATTAAAAAGGGTGATATATATGGGCTTATTGGAAAAAATGGAGCAGGAAAAACCACTATAATAAGGCTTATATTATCTTTAATAGGTGAAACTGATGGGGAAATAGAATTGTTTTCAAAAACCTCTACAAAAGAAAAATTAAAAGAGCTTTCTCGTGTAGGTTCAATTGTTGAAACTCCAAAGTTTTATCCTTATTTTACTGCTGAGCAAAATTTAGAATATTATAGAATTCAAAGAGGCATTGTAGAAAGAGAAGTTGTAAAAGAATCATTAGAATTAGTAGGATTAGGGGATGTAGGAAATAAGAAATTTAAAAAATTCTCTTTAGGTATGAAACAAAGATTAGGAATTGCTTTAGCTATCATGGGAGATCCAGATTTTCTTGTTTTAGATGAACCTACTAACGGGTTAGATCCTATGGGAATTGTAGAGATTAGAGAAATACTTTTAAAGCTTAATAAACTTAAAAATACAACTATACTTATATCAAGTCACATACTGGGAGAAGTCGCACAATTAGCTACATGCTTTGGATTTATTGATAATGGAATGTTAATTGAAGAAATTTCAGCTAAAGAAATGAATGAAAAATGTAGAACGTGTTTGGCTATTAAGGTTAATGATATAGAAAAAACATCAGCTATATTGGAAAATAAAGTTGGATGTAAAGAATATGAAGTACTACCTGATAATAATATAAAAATTTACGCTCATTTAGATGAACCAGAAATTATAAATAAGTTATTAGTTGAAAATGGAGTAATGGTTTATTCATTAGAAAGGTTAGGCGCTAATTTGGAAAACTATTTCATTGATTTAGTAGGGGGAAAAGCACATGTTTAATTATATAAAAGCAGAGATGTACAAATGGTTAAGAAGACCTTTATTATATGTAAGTTCTTTAATTATTATGGCTTTAATAGTATTTATTTTTTTAGTTGTTTCAGATAATGCTCCTATGGAAGCTAGAGGTGTGCTTATAAGTATTGCTAATGAGTTTTTAGCAGGGATATTGATATTTGTAGTAATACTTACATCAATATTTTTAGAAGAATTTAAAGAAGGAACTTTAAAGAACATAGCTTCTTATGGATTAAGTAAAGAAAAAATATTTTTAGGTAAAATAATTATAGAGAGTATAATTTTTATAATAATTTGTATAGTGTGTTTGATAACTTTTATAACATGTATATACACATTTACAATTCCTTATGAAGGCTATTCAAATGCAAGTTTATTGCTATTATTAGCTAAGTTTTTAGTTGGATTACCTTTATATTTAGGAGGCATAGCTCTTGTAAATATATTAATGTTATTTTGTAAAAAAGATTTTCTATTAGCAATTTTATATATTATTGTATTGAATTTTCGTCAAATTATATTATATTTGGAATATAAAGTTTCAAAGAGTTTCATTTATGTATACAAGTTATTACTTACATCGCAACTATCTAAGCTTCAAATAATGGAAAGTATTAATAGTGAAATGATAAGTATAGCGTTAATAGGGGCTGTATATACAATAGTATTTAGTTTAATTGGTATGAAAATTTTCAGAAAACAAGAAATTAAATAAAGAAAGGGTTAATTGATGCATTATATATTAATAGTAATTCTTATTGCATTATTGAGTATTACAAGTTTAAAACTTTTTCTAAACAGAAAAGAAATTAGAAATATAAAAAAAAATCTTAATAAAATAAATTCAAGTGATACTAATGAAAAAATTAAAATCTCTGTTTCTGATAAGTATATTGAAGAATTGGCTATAGAAATAAATAGTTGTTTAAAATTAAAACAACAATTAGAAAGAAACTATAAAGAACTAGAGGTGGAATTAAGGCAAGCTATTGCAAACATGTCACATGATTTAAGAACTCCACTTACATCTATTAAAGGATATATTCAGTTAATTAAAGACGAGGGTATATCAAAGGAAGAAAAAAATGAATATATAAATATAATTGAAAAAAGAGCTAATTCATTACAAATGTTAATAACTAGTTTTTATGATTTATCTAGATTACAAGCTAATGAATATAATTTTAATTATGAAAAAGTTAATGTTGGTAATGTTTTATGTGAGATAATATCGGAGTTTTATGAGGAGTTTATATCAAAGGGAGTAGAGCCTAATATAAGTATAGATGAAAAAGTGGAGTGTGTTATATCAGATAAAAATGCAATAAATCGGATTTTTATTAATTTGATTCAAAACATCTTAAAACATTCTAAAGGAGAAGTTAGTATTTCTTTAAAAAGAAAGGGCGACTATATGGATGTTGAATTTAAAAATTATGCACCAGAATTAACACTATATGATGCATCACATATGTTTGATAGGTTTTTTACAAGGGATAGGATGAGAACAGGACAGAATACTGGATTAGGATTAGCCATAACTAAATCACTTGTGGAAAAATTAGGAGGTAATATTACATCTAAGTTAGAAGATAAGTATTTGTATATAAATATTTTGATAAAGATATGAAGTTTATAGTGGGGGATATTGTTATGGTAAAAAGTCATTGTTATGCAATTATATTTGGAACTTTAGTTGTATATATTTCCGTAAGATATAAAGATTGGAAAATAAAAAAACTTAATAATAAATAGTTATAAGAAGACACAAAACAATAAGTTATTAAGTGTCTTTTTTTATTAGTGACAGTCATTAAATTATTAAAGTTACTAACTTTTAATAAAAATATTTTATAATTATAATTTTGATTAACTATATTTTTATTGTCAAAGCTTTAGATAAGGATAATTGTTAGTAGGAGGTAATTTAGCTTTGGCTAGAATGGCAAGAAAAAAAACAGAAAATGCTATATACCATGTAAGAATAATAGGATGCAAATCAAAACCATTGTTTAACAATGAATATGATAAAAAAATGTTTATGGAAAAATTATCTGAAAGTATACAAAAATATAAATTTAARRTATATGCTTAYTGYTTAATGGATACKCATGTWCATCTTATAGTGGATTCATATGGTRSWGATATMTCAGTTATTATGAAAAGTATAAAAGAGAGATACTCAAAGTATTATAACAGAGAACATGATTCAAATGGATCATTGTATAAAGAAAGATTTGAAAGCACAATAATAGAAAGTGATGGGTATCTAGTAGCAGCATCACTATATATTCATAGGAATCCAAAGGATATTATAGGATATAGAAATACACCTGAAACTTACAAGTTTTCAAGTATAAAGGCATATGCAGGAGGTATAGATGAATTTGATATAGTAGATAGTGAATTTATATTAAGTATACTAAATAGATTTAAATACTTTGCGGTAAAAGATTATGTAAAACTATTTAATGAAACGATGAATATTCAAAATAATAAATTTAAGGAAGTAGAGATAAAATTAGATATGGAATTTAAAAATGTAGAATATGTAAATAATAGGGAGATACTAAAAAGAAATTTTTCTGTTGGCAAGTTGGCTCAGTTTATAGTAGAAGAAATAGGKTTAGAAGTWGAAGAKYTATTAATAAAAAATAGAAGYTATAATAAAGAWRKRAGAGSAATATTTGCWTTAATGGCWACATCATTATGTGRTATAAGTTCTCTTAAGATAGGAAAAGTGTTAGGGGGGATAACAACAAGTAGAGTGTGTACTTTAACCAATTATGGAATAGAACTTATAAGATATAATAGCAACTATAAGAATATATTTAAAAAGTTCATGGAAAAAGAAGAGTATGTAATATAAATAAAATTTAAAAAAATATAAAGAGAGCTTTATAAAATTAAATAAGAATATGTACAAACCTTAAATATAAGTAAAGGTAGATTTTTATAAATTTAAAATATGATAGTTTTTATTTAGTGACAGTCATTATTATTTAATAAAAGTGCCAGCCAGTTATGATATTTAACAAGGAACATTTCAAATAATCGGATGAGGGTAAAACTAGCACTTCTTTTTATAATACCTATTTGGATAAGCTAAATTTTAAAAGATTGGTAATTTTAAAAGGTCATAATTATTTACATTGGACATGCTATAAAGAAATAAGTGGGGATGTTAATAATTTTATAAATGATTATTGTAAATAGATAAAATGTTTAAATAAATAGAGATTTAGAGTGTTTTTGTGCATTATTATATTTAAGTTTGAACTTTAAATATAAAAGTGTATATTTATTATATTTTTTAGTGACAGTCATTATATAAATTACAATATAGTACATTAATTTAGTGACAGTCATTATAAAATGTATATTTCATTTTAACAAATTCTCCATTGCCAAGAGGGGTTTTAGTTTTATAAGTATCTACTATATTAAAACCTGCTTTAGTGTAACATTTTATTGCTCTTTTATTAAATGAACGAACTTGTAAAAAAATAGGTTTGTTTGGATATTCATACTTGCATTTGTCTTTTACTAATTTCATTATTATAGATCCAAATCCTTTTCCACATAAAGAAGGTTTAAGACCAATACCTATAACAATGTAGTTAACCTTATTTACTAATCTTATATGTCCACATAGATTATTGAACTCATCAATGATAGAATTAAATTCAGATTTTCTTTTTTCTTCCTTTGTAATACCCCAATTTTCGTTACACATTTTACTCCAACTTGGATAGTTATATATATAATATTCATTATCATATTTCCAGCTGCAAATTTCTTTTGCATAGTCTTCAGTTAAAACATCTAATTTAAAATTCATCATGTCCCTCCTAAAATTTTAATATATTAATAATACAAATATTATTACATTATTTTCCATAATATTATACCATATAAATAGTCAAAAAAATATTAATAAATATAGTTATTGAGTAAATATATGTTAAATTATATACTTATATGTGAGGTGATAATATTGAGCAAAAGCTATTTTATAAAAGAAAGACTGATTGCATTAGGTGCTAAGTTTGATGTTTTTGATGAGAATGGAAAAGAAATATACTTAGTGGAAGCTGATAAGTTTGATATTGGTAAAAATATAAATGTATATACTCCTAATAAAGATGAGAGAGTATTATATATGGAACAAAAAATAAGAATAGGTGCACATAAATACGTTATGTATAATGTAAGTGGTAAAGAAATTGCATTAATAGAAAAAGAATTTATGATTCCTAAATATAATATATCGAGCATATATGGTGATATAGAAATGGAAAGTGAAAATATACTTGGAAGGTCATATACCATACGTAAAAATGATTTAGATATAGGATATATAGAGAAAGAATTTAATTTTATTGGTAGAGATAAATATAATTTAAAAGTTATAGATGAAGAATATACCTTGTTTTTAATAGGACTTTTAATAATGATAGATATGATAAGATTTCATGACAATTAGAATGTGCGGCAATTACTGTCGCATTTTTGTTTTTGCATAAATTAAAATATAATTAAAAAATTGACAACAAAGAGAGCTTATTATAAAATATAGGTAACTAGTTACTTAATTTGAGGTGATAATTTGGAAAATAAAAAGGCATATATATTTGGAGCTATATTTCTATTTTCAAATAAATTACAAAATGCAGGAGATAAATTGTTTGATGAAATTTCAATGAAACAATGGCTTTTATTAATTTCAATAGGACAAAGTAAAATTAAAAATCCAACACTTACTCAAGTTTCTGAAATTATGGGATATAGCAGACAAAATGTAAAAAAATTAGCACTGCATTTAGAACATAATAATTTTGTTAAACTAGAAAAAGACTCAGAAGATAATAGAGCTATTAGAATATGTCTAACAAAAAAATGTTTTAATTATTTTAAAGGTAGAGAAAACATAGAAGAAGAATTTATTGAAAATTTATATAAAAACATTACTGATGATGAAATAGATTCTATGTTTTCAATTATGAAAAAACTTGAAGATAATATACTAAATTTGGATATATAATAAGTTAGTGATAGGACGAAATATATATCTATATGAAAGAAGGAATCATATGAAAAGGAGAAAAAAATTAAAGATGCTTTTTTTAGTTACTATTTTAGCAATAATTGCAATCATAATTTATCTAAATATACCATATTCTCCAGTGAAGACTGAATACTGGAAAAAGATAAATAATATTGAAAAAAAACAAGCTAAGGAACAAGGAATAATATCTAAGGATGATTTAAGGGTTTTACCAGAAGCAATACAAAAATATTTTATAAACAATGGTTATTTAGGTATAGAAAAAACTTCAAAAGTAATATTTAGTTTTAAAAATGTTGATTTTTCAATGGGATTAAATAAACCTAATATGAAAATTGATTATATAGTTTATGATTTTACAAATAATCCAAGTAGATTGGCTTTAATTGATACAAAGATGTTTAAAATACCATTTCAAGGCATTGATATTTATGAAAATGGACAAGGTTCAATGAAAGGAGTTATTGCAAAGAATGTTACGTTGTTTAATGAAAAGGGAGATGATATGAATTCAGGGGCATTAGTTACATATCTTTCAGAATGTTTAATGCATCCAAGCCTAGCATTACAAAAAAATATAAAATATAAAGAAATTGATAAATATACGGTTGAAGCAACAATAGTAGATAATGATATAAAGGTTAGTGGTATATTTTATTTTAATGAAAGTTATGAAATGACAAGTTTTCAATCAAAACGATTTGCTGAAGATACTGATTCTTATGAAAATTGGTCTGCAGTTGCATCAAATTATAAAAAAATTAAAGGGATTAATACTCCAACAACATTACAGGCTATATGGCATTATGATAAAGGAGATTTGATATATTTTGATAGTAAAAATATGGAGATTTATTATAAATAAATTTTAAGTATTGGCTTTTAGCTTACATACATTATTATATTTAAGTTGAAATCTAGAAAGAGTAATATATAGGTATATGACTTAAAGTTTTTGGAATTATTGCTGATGAATATGTAGTATGGTTGGTATTTGCAAAAGGCTACTAAAACTATAAAAAGCTTAGGTAGTATTATAATTAATAAAGAAATAGCAGAGGGGATTAAGTTAAAGTATTTAAACAAACTGTACAATTTCCTAATACAAAGAAGAATGTATATCAGAGAAATTAACAAAGCTTTTCCCGGGAAATATTAGGAAAATATTAGAACTTTGTAGTAAGAATTATTATTAAAATAATTAATAACATACAAAAAGGATGCAGAATAGCATCCTTTTTGTATGTTATTTTGAAAATTTGTTCGGAAATTGTTTTATAATTCCATTAGTAATAGCATCCGATAAGATTAGGATATGTTTTTCACCTTTATCAAAGCTTTGAACATCAGCGTTCCAATCTTTATTAATTCTTGCAACTACTTCATCAGTAGTTAATTTTAAATGCATATGTAATATATCTTTTAATTCTTTATTTGACCAATTGGGATTAGCTGCACTTAAAAAATCAGCAATTTTATCTGCATTTTCATACCATAAAATGTTATATTTATCCACGTCACTTTTATTACCTTCTTTAGCAGCATCAACAATTTGTCCAGCTATAGAAATATGTTCTCTTAAAAGTTTAGAAAGTTTATTTCCAGCTATATCCCCATAGTAAGGTTTGATAGAATTTCCAATGTCATCTTGATTTTTTAAAAGTCTATCTAGTACAGTGTCTTTATCTTCAAGGGAAGCTAAATCACTAATAATAAAATTTCTAGTCCAGAGTACATGCTCTATCCAAAGTCTTTGTTCTTCCATTTTAAAATTTGCCATGGACTGAGTAAAAGGTAGTTTATCAGAAGAACTATCTATAGTAGCTTTAACTTCAGATGGTACTAAAGAAAAAGATACTAAAAGCATACATGTTAAAAAAATTGATAATAGTTTTTTCATTTTACATTCTCCTTTATTTACAAAATATAACTTAGGGTTTCCTAAAAGATATAAATATATTCAGTGATGTAATGAAGTTTAAATAATATTTGCTTATGAATATTGTTTTAGGTTTAAATTTAAGCATTGTTAAGAGTATAGTAGTATAGGCTAACTTTTATATTTCATTTTAAAATTTAAAGGTAAAAAGGTGTTGAAATATACTGAAGTCGATAAAAAACTAATCTTTAAAATTTTTAATTAATATTAGAAAAAGTAATATTATATTAATATAATTAAAATAGCACTTACTATTTTAATTAGTAAGTGCTTATTTTTGTTATTGAAGAAGTGGAAAGGTTTTTGAATATATCCAAATTAAAGGATGTATTTTTAGGGTTTGAAAAGTATAAAATGAAGTAGATTATCAATAAAATTATAATTAAAATTGTGGTCTTACTATATTTTTTCATAATAAACTAAATCAATCCTCCTTTGATATATTATAATGTGAGTTACATGTAAATATGCGGCATATAAGTTAAATTATTTTGAATAAATGAAAAATATTTAATAAACACTAATAATTCTATATAGTGATTCAGAGCAATACTATACTTACAATAGCTATATTTTATTTAAAGTTAATGGTATTTTAATTTATATGTTTATATAAGCTTATAAATTCGTTATTATATATTTATATAAATTATGGGGGGATTAAAAATGAAATTAATAAAACCATTAGCATTAAAAAAAGGTGATAAAGTGGCAACTATTAGTTTATCTTGGGGTGGAGCAGGTGATAGTGATATTTTATGGAGATATGAGCAAGGGAAAAAACGTCTAGAAGAAGAGTTTGGTTTAAAGGTTATAGAAATGGAAAATACGTTAAAAGGAAGTGAGTATTTATATAATCATCCTGAAAAAAGAGCAGAAGATTTAATGAATGCCTTTAAAGACAAATCTATAAAAGGTATTTTTAGTTGTATTGGAGGCGAGGAAAGTGTAAGGATTTTACCTTATATAGATTTTGATATTATTAAAAATAATCCTAAGGTTTTTATAGGATATTCTGATACGACTATCTCACATATGATATGCTTAAAAGCAGGATTATCTACTTTTTATGGTCCATCAATTTTAGCAGAGTTTGCTGAAAATGTTAAAATGTTTGATTATACAAAAGAATGGATTTACAAAGTATTATTTAATAATTCATCTATAGGCAAAATTAATTCATCTTTAATTTGGACAAGTGAATATTTACCATGGGTTTATAGCAATAAATATAAACAGAGAAATACTTATAAAGATGAAGGATATGAACTTTTACAAGGAGAAGGTATAGCCAAAGGACATTTAATCGGAGGATGTATAGATGTTTTAGAAATGATTAAAGGTACAAAACTTTGGCCAGAAAAGGAATTATGGAATGATGCAATTATATTTTTTGAAACATCAGAAGATATGCCAAAGCCAAAGTATTTAGAATACTGGTTAAGAAATTATGGATCACAGGGAATCTTTCAAAATGCAAAAGGTATAATATTTGGAAAACCTTATGATAATAAATATTATGATGAATATAAAAAGATTATTTTAAAAGTTATAAATGAAGAACTAAAATTAAAAGATTTACCTATAATATATAATATGAATTTTGGTCATACAGCTCCAATGATAACTATTCCTTATGGAGCTATAGGTGAGATTGATTGTAATAAAGTTGAATTTTCAATATTAGATTCAGGTGTTATTTGATTATGCCTTAATTATAAAAGTAGAATATTTGTTTTAGAATGAAAAGTAGGCTTAAGCCTACTTTTTTATGTTGACTTTAGTCTAAGGTGAAAGTTTAAAATTATATATGAAAGGTGTTGATATTATGAATCATAGTTATAGTATAAGTGAAGTTGCAAATATTTTTAATATAACTACTAACAAAATTAGATATTATGAGAAAAAGGGACTATTAAAACCATTAAGAGATAGTAATAATGAATATAGAAAATTTAATGATGAGGATATAATGACATTACAATTGATATTACTATATAGATCTATAGGTTTATCAATTAGTGATATAAAAGATATAATAGAGAATAAAACCAATAAAAATTATTTAAATCATTTTAATGATCAATGGGAAATAGTGAATGATGAAATTCAAAGATTGACTATAGTTAGAGATTCACTAGAGAATATATTGGATAAGCTTTATATGAAGGATGAATGTGGATTAGATAGTGATATATTAGATGTTATAAAAGGAGCTAATAAAATAAGCGATGTTAAAAATAATTGGAAAGATAAATGGAACTTTAATGATTGGGCTAAAAATTATGATAAGGCTATAGTAGAAGATAGAGGAGAAGTTAAAATATACAAGAATTATAATTTAATATTAGACAAGGTATACAATTTGGCAAGTGAAAATAATAAAAAAGGGTTAAAATTTTTAGAAATAGGTGTAGGAACAGGAAATTTAAGTAGCAAGTTTTTAAAAAATAATTGTGATATTGTAGGAATAGATCAATCTAGAGAAATGTTAAAAATAGCAAAGAAAAAGTATCCTAAGTTAAAAGTAAGATTAGGAGAGTTTTTAAAAATACCATATAGTGATAAGAGTTTTGATATTATAGTTTCAACTTATGCTTTTCACCATCTAAATGAAAATGAAAAGGTTATAGCTATAGAAGAAATGATTAGAGTATTAAAAAATGATGGAAAAATAATTATTGGAGATTTAATGTTTAAAGATGTAGATGATAAAAGATTTATATTTAAAAGTTTGACAAAAGGGCAAATGGAAGAAGTGGAAGATGAATATTACTCTAATATTGATTTTTTGAAAATGGAATTTAGAAGGTTTGACAAAAACTTAAGCTATGAAAGGATAGATATGTTTAATTATATAATTAAGATTATTTAAACTAAAGTATATGAAAATTTACTAAAACTGTGTATGGACTATGAAATATATAATTTTACACAGTTTTAAATAAATAGTAATAATAACTAATAATGAATAGGTTTGTTATATTTTATTCAACTATATTGTAAAATAAGTTTAATAGTAAAAAGGGGGAAGCATTATGAAAGCTAAAATACTTATGTTAGGAACATATCATTTTGGTAGCTGTGGGGAGCACCTGATAGAAAATAATCCAAAGGATATTATGAGTGATAAAAAACAAAAGGAGCTTAAAGAGTTAATAGATAGATTGCTAAAGTTTAAGCCTAATAAAATAGCAGTTGAAAAAGATAAAGATAAAGAAGATGAATTAAATAGAATATACTCTAAGTATTTAAAAAGCGGAATGGTTATAGAAAATACTATTTTAGAGGAGAGAAATGAAGTAGTTCAAATTGGATTTAGACTAGGCAAGACTTTAAGCCATGAAAAGATTTATACAATAGATAAAGGGGTAGATTTACCAATGAAATGGTTAGAATATTGCAAAAATAATGAACCCCAAATTTATAAAAATTTTATGAATATAATTAATAAATTAGATAATGAAGATAAAGAAGACTTTGAAAATTTAACTGTATTAGAAATGTTTAAAAAAATGAACAACCCTACAAATATAAATAATGAGCATAGTGATTTATATTTATATCCTAATCAAGTTGGCGAAGGGAGCAATTATTACGGTGTAGATTTTCTTGTTGAATGGTATAGAAGAAATCTATATATTTTTAGTAATCTTCAAAAAATTGCTAAAGAAAATGATAGAATATTAGTTATATATGGAGCGGGGCATTGTAAAATTTTAAGAAATTTTATAGAAGATTATAATGAGTTTGAACTAGTAGATGTATCAGAGTATTTAAAATGATTTACTTAAAAATTTTAAATTTAAATGAAGAGGCATGTAAATCTTTTATTGATTATAGAATTAAATATATACCTAAAATAGTATAATTAAGCTTATTATAAATTTTAAGATTAATACATTAGAATAAAGATAATTATTTGTAGGAGGAAATAAGTTTTGAAGATAACTATAATACATGGAAGTCAAAGAAAAGGAAATACTGAAAAAACTATTGAAATAGTAGAAAAAAAGTTAAATTCTATTGAAAATAATGAGTTTTTTCATTTTTATTTGCCAAAGGATTTACCATTATTTTGTTGCGGCTGTTTTAGATGTTTTGAAGAAGGAAGTTTTGGTGGAGAATTTTGTCCTCATAGTAAATATACACATCCTATTTTAGATGCTCTTAAAAAGTCAGATGGAATTATTATAGCATCTCCAGTTTATTCTCTTAGTGAAAGTGGACAAATTAAAGGGTTTTTAGATCATTTTGCATGTATTTTTATGCCACATAGGCCTTTAAAAGAAATGTTTTCAAAGTCAGCTTTTATAATTTCAACAACAGCTGGGGCAGGGACGAAACATTCTATAAGACCAATAGCTAGAAGTTTGAAATTTTGGGGAATTCCTAAAATGTATAAATGTGGATTTAATCTTTGGGCCAAAGAATGGAGTGAAATGGCTATTAGAAAACAGAATAAATACGAAAAAATTTTAAAAAAGAAATCATATGCTTTTTATAAATCAATGAACTGTAAACAAAAGTATATTCCAGTACAAACAAAAATATTATTTAATATATTTAAAAGATTTATTAATAGTTGTCCAGATGGTAATACAGATAAAGAATATTGGAGAGAAAATGGATGGTTACAAGGAAATAGACCTTGGAAAAGGAGTAGAAGATGATTGGGTTAAAAAGGGGAGCTGTAGAATTAAGCGATTATAAAAGTGAATGGAAACAATTATATGATATAGAAGAAAAAATAATATTATCAAAAATTAAAAAATATGTTGTAGATATACAGCATATTGGAAGTACAGCTATATCCAATATTACTTCTAAACCTATTATTGATATACTTATAGGAATAAAAGATTTTAAGGAGTTACCTAATATTATTAAAATTTTAGAGGAAAGTGGATATATTTATAGACTTGAGGCTTCTAATAATGAGAGATGTTTTTTTGTAAGAGGAACTGAAAATAGTAGAACTCATCATATACATATTGTTCAGTGGAATAGTGAGGAATGGAATAATAAGATACTGTTTAGAGACTACTTAATAAACCATGACGAAGTTGCAAAGGAATATTGTAATTTAAAGAAAATGTTAGCTGAAAAATATAAGGATGATAGAAATAATTACACTGATGGGAAAAGTAATTTTATTAAAACCGTTATTATGAATAGGAAAGAAGGATTATAAATTCTATGAAAGTAAATACTAACGTGGTAGTTTAGAAACTTACTCTAAATATATTTATTGAAAAGATATAAATAGAGTCAATATAATAAATAAAAAAATTTATATTTTAAAATTATAGAAACTTTTGTCGAAACCATATACAATTTAATGAAAAAAAGGTAATATTTTTATGAAATATTTATGACAAAGGGGAGAGTAATTTTGAAAAACAAAAAAGGACTTATAGCTATAATAATAATTTTAATAATAAGTTGTTCTGTTATTAACAGTAGCCATAAGGAAAAGCAATTTAATAATTATATGTCTCAAGTAGATAAACTTATAAGTGAGAAAAAATATGATGAGGCAAAAAAAGAGTTGGATAGTGCTAAAAATATAAAAGATACTGATGCAGTAAAAGAAAAGCAAAAATTAATTAACTTTAATCAAGATCAATTAAAGATTTACAATGAAAGTTTAGATTTAATAAAAAAAGAAGATTATGATTCAGCATTAAAAAAATTAAGTGAAATAGATAAAAAAGCAGAAGATGTTAAAAAGAATGCTGATGAACAAATTGTAATTTGTAAACAAAAGTTAATACCAATAAAAATAGATGAGGCTAAAAACTTTTTAGATAGTAAAGAGTTTGATAAGGCATATAGTAAAATAAATGAAGCTGTATCTATAGATGGTAATAATAAACAAGTACTTGATTTTAAGAACAGTATAAATACTAAAAAAATTGCATATGAAGAAGAACAAAAACAAATTGCTGTTGCTAAAAAAGAAGAAGAGGAAAGAATAAATAAAGAAAAAGCAATAGAAGATGAAATAGCAAAACAAGAGCAAGCAAGAGAGGAACAAGGAACACAACAGGTGCTTAGTAATAATGTTAGTGATGGAACTCATGTATATTGGACACCAAAAGGAAAATCATATCACTCATCACCAGGATGCCCAACATTATCAAGAAGTAAGACTATATATGAAGGAAGTATTCAAGAAAGTGGAAAGTTTGATCCTTGTGATAGATGTATGTAATTTTTCATAGTATTTAAAGATGAAAAGAAAGTAGTTTGATAAGAATTCAAGCTACTTTCTTATTTTTATGTTCTTAATATTTTTAACTAAAAAATAAACAACATCTTTATATAAAATTGTTACTATAGATAAAGATATTAATGAAAGAATAGCTATAGTTGTATTAAATTTATAAAAGCTAGAGTATATAGCTAATATATAAATAGATACTATAGATATAAAAAATCTTTTTAAATTGTAGTTTACCTTATAATATTTATTTGAAAAATATGTTCTTGCTATAAAAAATATTATATAGGATAGACCTGTTGATATTGCAGCACCCTTTGCTCCATATATAGGTACTAATATAAGGTTCCCTATAGTATTAGATATTGCTGCAACTAATGAAATATATATATGATTTTTAGTTTTCTTTTTAAAATTAATTCCTACAACTGTAGTTTCTGAAATACAGTTCATTATAGGCATAAAAACTAAGAATGGAAAAATAAAAACAGCATCTTTATAATCTTTTCCTAAAAACAATATTATAAAATCTTTAAATGCAATAATTAATATAGAAATAACTAGCATAGAAAATGATACTACTTTGTTCATATTTGAAAAAAAGTCCGTATTATTTGGATTTTCATTGTATTTTTCATATGCAACAGGAGTCCAAAAAGTATTAAAAGTACCTTGAATTAAAGTTAAAGGAACAATAAGAAGTGTAGCACCGCTATATAAACCTACTTGCGTTGAATTAGTGAATGCATCAATACAAATTTTATCTATTGATTGAAAAAGCGATGTAACAGTTTGAGAAAATATAAATGGAGCTCCATATTTAGCTAGTTTATTTTTATCAATAGAATTTATAGTAATGGATTTTTTAAACCAAACATCTTTTTCAATAAATAAAGCAATTAGAGTAAGTATTACTTGTGAAATTACTGTGGCAAGTACAACAGTTAAATAATTGTTTTTATATATAAAGAAAAAAATAACAACAAGTAGTAAATAAGAGATTTTTAAAATTACAGTTAAAAATGAATATACCTTAGATTTTTGCCTCATCCTTACTTCTAGTAGCGCAAAAGTAGATAATATTCCGAAAAATAAGTATATTATTAATAAAACTATTATAAATAGTGATTGTTTTTTTACCATCCATAAGGAAAGTGGTTTGTAAAATATTAAGAGAATTATACTAATTGCTAAATTTGCTTTTAGCGGGGTTTTCAAACAAATTTTCAGCAGCTCAGACCTTTGTGCTGGTTCTTCTTCCGAATAATATCTAACATAGGCATGATTTAAACCTAATAATACAAAACCTAAAATTAAATTAAAGGTGGTATTAAACATAGCCAAATGCCCCATGTTAGTAGTATCAATAATTCTAGTTATAATTGGTGCTGAAATAAGACCTAGTATAGTAACAATAACAGTTCCTACAGAAAAGCCTAATAATTTTCTTAGTAAAGCCATATATATACCTCTCATACAAAAATAAAATTAACAATATTATTGCATAAAGAAGAAAAAGAATCAAATATAGTATCTAAGTAGGGTTTTATTATGAATAAAATTATATATGAAAATAAAGGAACTTTTAAAAGGGAATTATTTTGAATTTTTTAGATAGAATATTTAATGTAGTATTTTAAAGTGGATTTAATTTAATTTAAATTTTTATCATTTATTATAAAAGATAAGGAGTGAATAATATGTCTAAAAGTAATAAAACTAATAATTCTCCACAAAAGGGAGAAAGAAGACAAAGACTACATAAAAATCAAAATAACAGAGGCGATGAAAAGAATCCTACAGAATACACAAATTTTGAAGGAAAACCTGTAGATTAACAAAAAATGCAGTGCTTAAGTATGGCACTGCATTTATTTTTTTGCAAAAAATATACTATAACTTTCATAATAAAAATAAAATAATATTCATACATTTAGAATTAAGTTAAGGATAAAATTCAACAATATTCTATAAAAATATACATTATTTCAAAAATATGTTTAAAAAATGTAAAGTGTTAGGTGATTCTAACGATAACAAAAAATAAAAGGGAGAAAAATATAAAAATAGGGGGTGAAGGGATGAAAAAAAGTACAATATTTATAATGATGTGTGCAATTATAAGTATCGCTATAGTTGTAGTATATAAATGTAATCAAGGAAAAGAAAGTAGTAAAACAGAGCCTAGCCCAGGGGTAGAATTAGAACAAAATTTAGGAAAAAATAGTAAAAAAAATGAAAAAGAGACTTCTAAAAATAATCCTGAAATTAAAGAAGAACAGTCAGAAAGTGAATTTCAAAATACTGAGGAAGTGAATGAAGAAGCAAAAAGCACAGTTATTAAAAATAACAATATTAAGAGTTTAAATGATATAAAAAATTTAGATGAAATATCATCATTAGAAATAATTGATAGTGGAATAGAAGATATAAATCAGTTAAATGAAAAAAATAACATCACAGTTTTAAAAATAGTGCATTGCAATATAAATGATCTTAAAGTCATATCAACATTAAAAAATCTTAAAAATTTAGAAGTTATAGATTGTAGCTTAAAAGATATATCAATAATTAAGGATTTGAAAAAGCTAGAAAGATTAGATATAAGTAGCAATGAAATAACTACTCTAGAAGGAATTGAAAACCTATTAAATTTAAAAGAACTTTATGTATCAAACAACAACATAACTGATATAAATTCCCTTTCAAAATTAGTTAATTTAACTAATTTAGATGTTAGCAATAATAAAATTAGTGATATAAAACCATTAAAAACTATTAAAGGTATTAAAGAACTTAATATTTGTAATAATGATATATCTTCTTTAGAAGGAATTGAGAATATGAATGAAATCACAGGGCTTTGGGCTAGCAATAATAAAATAAATGACATTTCTATACTTTCAGCTAAAAGTAAAATAATTAATTTAGGATTAGATAGTAACAAAATATGCGATATATCAGCTATAAGTGACTTGAAAAAACTGAAATTTCTAAGGTTAGATAAAAATAATATATCAAGCTATAGCTTACTAGAAGATATATATCAAAATTTAGTCGATCCAGATTTTTCGATATAAGAAAAATTTAAACACTACTAGTTTAATTTATTATAGCAAGTCAATTACAAATGATTAGTTATAATGTTTAATAAATAAGTATTCACAGTTATACCACGTTAAAAAATGGGAGGTTTAGTATGGTTATAAATGTGATGAACTAAAAAGGGGGATTAAAAATGAAAAAAGGGTTTTTATCTAAGCTAGGATTAGCAACTTTAGTTGCAATGGCTAGCGTTTTAGGGACAAGCCAACCACAAGTTAATGCGGCACCAATGAAGGATGCACAGGTAAATTTAACACAACCTGATGGACAAGTTATTCAGTGTTATGCATCAGGAGATGAGTTTTACAACTATTTGCATGATGTAAAGGGAAGAGCAATACTTAAAGATGAAAAGACAGGATATTATGTTTATGGAAAATATGTAAAGGATGAAATATTACCATCAAGAGAACGGGTAACTAAAGAAAAAACTGAAAGTTTGCAAGATATTGAAAATGATAGCAGAATTAATATAAATGATGTGGAATATCCAAAAGATGAAATTGAAAAACAAAGAGAGATGCTTAATGCAAATGTTTCAACTAAAAGCACAAAAAATATTGGAAAGCTTAATAATATAGTTATTTTCATAAAATTTAGTGATCAATATGAAATAACAAGAAATTTTTCCACATATGATAGACAATTTAACTCGGAAAATCAAGCGTCCTTAAATAATTATTATAAAGAAGCGTCTTATAATAAATTAGATATTAATACAACTTTTTATCCAAAACCTCAGGGTGATAAAGTTTTAAGTTATACTGATAGTCATCCAAGAAGTTATTATGCAAATGTTCCAGACAATGAAAGAGGAATGAGAGAACAAACATTACTTAAAAATGCAGTTGATTCTGTTAAAAATCAAATTCCACAAGATTTAAATGTGGATTCAGACAATGATGGTAAGGTTGATAATGTTTGTTTTATTATAAAGGGTGCAACAACTGGATGGTCATCACTTTTATGGCCTCATAAATGGAATATGTTTTATCAAGATGCAAGAATAAATGGTAAAAAAATAGATACTTACAATTTTCAATTAGAAGATTTCATTGGAGATAATGGTATTGGTGTTTTAAGCCATGAGATGTTTCATACATTAGGAGCACCAGATCTTTATCATTATAATTATGATGGTAAAGTTGCTGTTGGACCATGGGATGTAATGGATCAAACTAAATCTATTCCTCAATCAATGGGAACATACATGAAAATGTATTATGGTAAGTGGATGGATAATATACAGGAAATAAATAAACCAGGAAAATATTCAGTATCTAAAATAGGTAACTCCAATAATAACAGCTATATTATTAAATCACCAAATTCAAATAAAGAATATTTTGTAGTAGAATATAGAAAAAAAGAAAGATTATATGAATCGAATTTACCAGGAGAAGGTTTATTAGTATATAGAATAAACACAGCTTTTCAAGGAAGAGGTAATGCAAGTGGTAATGATGAAGTATATCTATATAGACCATATGGAACTTTAAATGCAGTTGGAGATTTATCTAAAGCAGCTTTAGGTTATACAAAGATAAATATTAATTCCAATGAATTATTTTTATCTAATGGAATGGATAGCGGAATAAGTTTACAAAATGTAAATGTATCAGGAGATACTGCTAACTTTAATGTTGTTATAAATGGAGAAACTGGCGATGGGGATAACAAAGAAACTGCTTATTTAGGTGAAAAATTTAATTTTACTTTTAAAGGTTATGCAGATAAAGTTTTTGGAGAATTAGGTTTAGACTTAGCTAATAAAAATGCAAAATTTGATATTAAAGGAATTATGCCACATTACTATTTTGAAGATAGTTATGCATCACTTCTAATTAGGGATAGTGAAGGAAATACTGTTTATACAAAAGATTTTACTGGAAATGAAGTAAATGAAGCCTTAGTTGAAGATATTCCTATTCAAATAGGTGATTATATTACAGTTAAGCATAGAGAACCGGATAATAGACTACTAATAACAAATACAGAAAACAAATTACAATTAGAAAAAGGTAGCAATATAACTTATAAAATCACTAATACTGGACTTGAAAAGACTTCAGAAGATGAAATAGAAAAGTTACCACTTAAATATGCAGTTAATTTTGATGATACTAAAACAATAACAGGTGACATGGAAATAACAGGTGAATGTGTAAGTGGTAAAAAGATAACTAATATAGAGTTATATGTAAATGGTGGAAAATATATAGATGCTGAGCGTAGTGCTCTAAACGATACTCAAAAAAAATATGTAGGATATGATTTATCTCAAGGGGCATTTAAACTTAAATTGTATTGCTCAGCTTGGGCTGATTATAATTACTCATACAAAATAATTGCAACAGAAGAAGATGGTCAAAAAACAACTCTTAAAGAAGGAACACTGATAGTTAAAAAACAAACTGGCGGTACAGATACTGAGAAAGTTAGCGAATGGAAGCCAGGAACAACTTATAAAGTAGGTGACTTAGTTACTTATAAAGGAAATAAATATAAGTGTCGTCAAGCTCATAGAGCTATAGTTAGTTGGGAACCAGAAATAACTTTAGCACTTTGGTCAATAGTCTATTAGATAAAAACATTTATGAGCTGATAATTTAATTATAAAAATTGATAATTTAAAATAATATGACCCCTAAAAATACATAAAGGGGTCATATTATTTATGTATGCTTAGAATAGAAAATAATTAGTATAATCTATACGCATAATGCTTGTACAACAGCATTTTCAACAGGTTTTATCATAAGTAAACATTCTAAAGCAACATCTTCAGGAATTTGGTGGAATATTTTATGGTCGCAATATTTTTTAGATATAGGTTTACCTTGTAAGTCTTTAGCAGTATAAAAGCCGTAAAGGTCATTAAACTTTTGAGATCTAAAGTTTGTTGCTTCAACAAAAAATGCTTTAAAGCCCTTTTCTGCACATTGATCCATTACAAGTGAAAGCATGTTTTGTGCAACATATTTTTTGTTAAATTCTGTTCTAACTCCTAGCATAGAACCACGGACATATTCATTTTTTCTTATTTTTCTTCCAAATCTTTTTTCTACAATTGTGAAAAATTGTTTGTCTAATTCTCCAAGAAAACTAAATATATTGTTTATTGATTCATTTTTTACTTCAAAAGAAGCTTTCCTACTAGGATTGTAATTTTCACAAGCCATAGCTCCAAGAACTTTATTAGTATCATTATCTACTGCCACCACACATAAACCATCATTTACAATATCTTTTATATAATTTGTAGTGAATTCCATCATATCTTCTTTAGATAATTTACATATTTTAGCCATAGGCTCACAGATAGTAAATTTACCTATCTTTACTCCAGCAAAAGTTTCTGCAAGACATTCAGCTGCACCAAAAACTAACTCTGTATTATTCCCGTCTAATACTTTACAGTCAAAATTTAAATTAATTGTGTTCATAATATAAAAACCCCCATGTTTAAAATTGTAAATAAAACAACATTTATAAAAGATTATAACATATAAGTAAAAAGCATGAAATAAAATAGATATAGGATATATAAGAAAAATAACAAAAAATAGAGTTTTTTATGTAAGTTACCTTAAATTAAAAATAAATTATAAATTTAAAAGATATTAACAATGTTTTCTAGAAATATAAGTATAATAAATGGAACCAAAAATTTATTTTGAAAAGATAAATATGATATAATTAGATTATTATATGAATTAACAGGGAGATTGAGATGAAGGATGAAAGTGTATTTACCAAGTGGTCTTTAGGTATTTTGATATTATCTTTCTTAGTTTTAGTAAATGAATTTGTTCAATTTATACCAACTCATGCAACGGTGCTGGAAGGAATTTTAATTCTTATTGGTCCAAGTATTTTTGCGTTTATTGGAGGGGTATTTTCAATAATAGGAATCATAAGACATAAAACTAAGTTAGCAGTTTTCCTAATAATAATTAATGCAATATTATTATTTTGGTGGGTAATATATTGGATTATAGGAACACTTGTTTTAGGAGTATAGTTAATAGAGGTAAGTATTTTAAAAGAATGTTTTTGTTAAGTTTACTTACAAAGTATGCTCAAAATTTTAAAGTATGTATTAAGAATTTATGAGGTGGTATGATTTTGAATTTTCAAGGTATTATGATTGGACTAATGGCTTTTTTTATCATTGGGGTATTTCATCCAATAGTCATTAAGGGTGAATATTATTTTGGTAAAAAGATATGGCCAATGTTTTTCATATTAGGATTAATTTTTATAGGAATATCTGTAATAGTTAAAAACAATATTATTGCATCAATATTAGGGGTAACAGGTTTTTCATGTCTTTGGAGTATTCATGAAATAATTGAACAAGAAGAGAGAGTGAAAAAAGGCTGGTTTCCTAAAAATCCTAAAAGAAAGTATTAATTGTATAAAAAGCCTGTGATTTTAATTATCACAGGCTTTTACTAAATAACTTGTAATTTTTCATTTTTGAAAGAATTAGGAATATAGGTTATATTCAATTTATTAGTAGCAGAACTTTTTTCAATACTACAATTAAGTCCAAAAAGTTCTTTAACTATTTTTTCATTTAATACGTCTTCAGGACTTCCAAAATCTAATATAACACCATCTTTCATAACAAAAATTTTATCACAATAATAGCATGCTATATTTAAATCATGTATTGCTGAAAATACTGTTAGATTTTGAGCTTTTATAATATCCATTATTTGCAGTTGGTATCCAATATCTAAATGGTTGGTTGGTTCATCTAAAATCATAAAGTCACTTTGCTGTGCAAGAGCTCTGGCAATTAAAACTCTTTGCTTTTCACCACCAGATAAATTTGAAAAACTTCTATCTTTAAATTTAAGCATTCCAACCTTTTCAAGACAGCTTTCTGCAAAAGAAATATCTGATTTTGTATTATCTTCAAATAAACCTTTATGTGCAAATCTTCCAATAAGCACCATGTCAAGCACATTAAAGTCAAACTCTGGTCTATTTTCTTGTGCCACTACTGACATATCTTTTGCAATATCTTTATGAGATAATTTTTTTATGTTTTTATTATTAAGTAAAACCTCACCACTATCTGGAGTGAAAACTCTATATATATTTTTAAGTAAAGTCGATTTTCCACTACCATTTGGACCTATGATTCCTACAAAATCTCCCTTAGATATTTCAAGACTTATATCTTTTAATATGTGTTTATAATTTAAATTCTTAACATATAGCTTAGTCATTTTAACCTCCAAAAGAATACTTACTTTTTCTTAATAACCATAGGAAGAATGGAGCACCGATGATTGCGGTAACAACGCCTATAGGAAGTTCTTCAGTTGAACCTATCATTCTACCAAATATGTCAGACCATATTAAAAATAGTGAACCTAAAAGAACTGTTAAAGGAATAAGCTTTTTATGTACAGAACCTGCAATTGTTCTGCAAATATGAGGAATAATAAGACCAACAAAGCCTATAATTCCACTTAAAGAAACCATAATTCCAGTAAGTAATGTACTTGTTACAATTATTATTTTTTTAAAAAGTTTAATATTAACACCTAAAGTTATGGCAGCATCTTCACCTAGAAGCATTGCATCAAGAGTTTTATGAATAACTAAAGATATAACAGATGAAATTATAAGCACTAAAAACGCTAAAGGTACATCATCCCATTTAGATCCAGCAAGAGACCCAGTCATCCAAAACATCACTGAATATAATTTTCTTACATCTTCTGCTTTGAATATAATAAAATTTGTTATTGCAGAGAATACTGATGCCACAGCAACTCCTGTTAGAACTAAACTTGAAGATGAAAATTTACCTTTTTTACTTGAAAGTACGAATACTAATATTGAAGATAATAATGCACCTATGAATGCACCTATATGGATAGACATAAAAGGTATAGCTAGGCTACTTCCAAGTAATATACTTATAACTGCACCGGTGGATGCACCGGAGGAAATACCAAGTATATATGGATCAGCAAGAACATTTTTTGTTAAAGCTTGCATTAATACTCCAGAAAGAGCAAGACCGGCACCAACAATTCCAGCAAGAAGAGTTCGAGGTAATCGTAACTGCCAAATTATATTTTCTACAGAACTTGACCATGTTTTCTCAAAGACATCATTTCCGGATGTTTTATTAATTATAATTTTTAAAAGTTCAGAACTGCTCACATCTACTGAACCAACATTAATAGCAACTATTATAGAAAATACTAAAAATAATATTAATGCTATGTAGATAATATATATGTTTGTTTTTAATTTTTTCATTTTAAAACGCTCCAATTTATTTTTTGAATATTTCAGGATGGAAATTTTCGGCCATAGTTTTTATAGCACCAGGATTTCTAACACCAGCAACTACTTCTGAAAGCTCTAAGACAAATATTTTATTGTTTTTTATAGCATCTACATCTTTTAATGCATCATGATTTTTTAAAAAGTTTATTTTTTCTTCAACATCATCAGCTGCATTATATTGCATTACTATTATTTGCTCAGGGTTTCGTTTAACAACTTCTTCCCAAGTTACTTTAGCCCAAGGTTTTTCTCCATCTTTAAATATATTTTCACCACCAGCAAGCCTTATCAAATCTGTAGGTAGACCATTACATGCAGTAAAAGGACTATCTGTGCCAGAATCATATACAAATGCTTTAACTGGCTTTATATCTTTTGATATTTTAGAAGATATAGTTTCAATATCCTTTTTCATTTTAGATATAACATCTTCTGAATTTTTTTCTGCATTAAATATTTTCCCAAGATTAGTAAAATCTTCATAGACAGTTTCCATTGTTGCATTAGGACTTTCACATTTTGGAACATAAATTTTTACATTATTTTCTTTGCAAAATTTATTATTAAAATTATTTTCAGTAAAAGTAGACATCCATCCAGTTATGAAATCAGGTTCAACACCTAATAATGTTTCTTTAGATGGCATTAAATCAGACAACTTGTTAAGTTTGGAATGTGCATCTTTATATTCAGGTAGTACTTCATTGTCTTGAAATGAATATCCTGCTATAGAATCCTCAAGACCTAATGCAAGTAGCATTTCTGTTGTAAAACCACTTAGTGTAACAGCTTTTTTAGGTGCAGTAGAAAAAGTTTCATCTTCTTTACCAGAAGGTAAGTCATTGTTTACAGTAACTTCTTTATAATTTTCTTGCTCAGAAGCAGAATTTGAAGAAACCTCTTTTGAGATTTTATTTGTATTACCACAGCCTGAAAGAATTGATGCAGTTAATGATACTGCTAAAATTAATGAATAAATTTTTTGTTTTCTCATAAAAAATCCCCCTAAATAATCTTTTTATTAATATATACAAATATTTTAATATTTATAAGCGCAATAATTAGAATAATAAAAATATTTTAAATTTACTTTATTATTTAATTTAATAATTATAATAAATCTATAACAAAAAACAGTATCCTAGAATAAGATACTGTAATAAATAACTTTAAAACATACAACTAATTATGTAATGTAGTGAATTTAATTAAAATTAACCTATCCTAGTAAGCAACTTTAGAACTTATTGGCAGGTCTCCTGACTTAGATTCATCACAAATGTTCACCTTCCCACAAACTTAAATTTATAATTTGCAGTGGTATAATAAAAATTTGCTCTTCATTACAGTGGCTGGACCGTAAGAGATTTAAACTCTTTTCCCTTTTAATAAAATGAAATTAATCACATTTAAACCAAAAAGTTAAAAATATTCAATTTTTAATATAATATAGCAATTAGCTCCACATGATTATAACATAATAAATAGAAAATAATAATATTCAGAAAATTTAAACTTAATTTTGAAAAATATGTTATAAAATGTCTTTATGCTCAGTGTAAAAGTTTACAAAAAGTTTATAGAAATGTTAGAGGGGAAAACTTCAAAAAGAAGAATATATAGTTATAGAAAATAGTAATAGTTACTATGAAATCTATTAGTAATAGTTTTATGGAAATATGGTACTTAAAGGGGGTATTTTATGTCTTTTTTATTTTTTGCAATAATAGTATCAGTGTTAACTTTACTTTTTGCAATGTTTATATCAAAAGAAATTTCCAAAAAAGAAGTAGGAAATAAAAAGATGGAGGAGATTGCAGGGCATATAAGTGAAGGTGCAATGGCGTTTTTGAAGAAGGAATATAGATATTTGGGGATATTTATATTAGTGGTAGCTATTGCTATTGCAGTATTTCTTCATGTAAAAACAGCTATAAGTTTTGTATTAGGTGCACTATTTTCAATTGCTGCTGGATATGCAGGTATGAAGGTAGGAGTAAAAGCTAATGTACGAACTGCACAAGCTGCCACTAAAGGAAAGGAAGATGCTTTATCGGTAGCTTTTTCTGGGGGAACAGTTATGGGACTTTCAGTTGTAGGACTTGGGGTTTTAGGTCTTGCAATATTATCTTTGATTTTCAACCTAGAAATAGAATATATCACAGGTTTTGGATTAGGTGCATCATCTATAGCTCTTTTTGCACGTGTAGGTGGAGGAATATATACTAAAGCTGCAGATGTAGGTGCTGACCTTGTTGGAAAGGTAGAAGTTGGAATTCCGGAAGATGACCCAAGAAATCCTGCTGTTATAGCTGATAATGTAGGTGACAATGTAGGTGATATAGCAGGAATGGGAGCAGACCTGTTTGAATCTTATGTTGGTTCTTTAATATCTGCATTAACTCTTGGAGTTGCAGCAAGTGCATCACTAGGAAAAAATGCTGTTATGTTTCCAATGTATGTATCTGTTGCTGGTATAATAGCATCAATAATTGCTATATTTATAGTTCGATACTCTAAAGGAAAAGATCCACAGAAAACATTGAATTTAGGATTATATGTATCTGTAGTACTTATGATAATATTTTCTTTGATTTTAAGTAAAACTATTTTAAATACTATAAAACCATTTATATCTGTTTTAGTTGGAATATTAGTTGGGGTTTTCATAGGTAAAATTACAGAGTATTACACATCAGATAATTATAAGCCAGTAAAAACTATTGCAGAGGAGTCTCAAACAGGAGCAGCTACAAATATAATTTCTGGTCTTGCTATTGGAATGAAATCTACAGTTGTACCTATTTTAATAATTGCATTAGGAGTATTACTATCATACTTTTTAATAGGTGGTGCAGAAGATGCAAGTTTAGGTTTATATGGAATTGCATTAGCAGCAGTAGGAATGCTTGCAACATCAGGCATGGTCATTTCTGTAGATGCATATGGTCCAATTGCAGATAATGCTGGTGGAATTGCACAAATGGCTGATATGCCAAAGGAAGTTAGAGAAATTACTGATAAATTAGATTCAGTTGGAAATACTACTGCAGCAATTGGCAAAGGTTTTGCTATTGGTTCAGCAGCACTAACAGCGCTAGCTTTGTTTGCATCTTATGCTCAAGCTGTTAATCTGGAAAGTATAAATTTATTAAATCCATTGACACTTACAGGGCTTTTAGTAGGGTGTATGGTGCCATTTTTATTTGCTGCATTAACTATGGAAGCAGTAGGGAAGTCTGCAACTAAAATGGTTGAAGAAGTTAGACGTCAATTTAAAGAGAAAAAGGGAATAATGGAAGGAACTGAAAAGCCAGATTATGCAAAGTGTGTTGAAATTTCAACAGATGCAGCATTGAAGGAAATGTTGCTTCCAGGTATTTTAGCAATAGCTATACCACTAGTAGTTGGATTCTTGTTAGGAGTGGAAGCACTTGCTGGGACAATTGCAGGAGCTCTAGGAACTGGTGTTATGGTTGCAATGTTTATGTCTAATGCCGGTGGTGCATGGGATAATGCTAAAAAATATATTGAAGGTGGAGCTTATGGTGGAAAAGGAAGTGATTCTCATAAAGCAGCAGTTGTAGGGGATACAGTTGGAGACCCATTTAAAGATACTTCTGGACCATCTATGAATATCTTAATAAAACTTATGACAATAGTTTCTGTAGTATTTGCAGTGGTTATAAGTAATTATGGTGGAATACTTTTAAAATAATATTAGTTTTGATTAAAACAAGAGACAGGTTTTGATAATAAATTAAACCTGTCTTTTTTATTGATATAATTTTTAGTATTTAAAGTACAAACTTAGAAATTTCTAATTGAAGTTCACATGCCATTTGAGATAGATGTTCTGAAGCATTAGAAACTTCATTCATAAGGGCAGTTTGTTCTTCACTAGAGGCGGCTACATTCTGAGTATTAGCAGAAGTTGTAGTAGAAATTTCTGAAGAATTAATAACAGATTGTACCATAATAGTACTACTTGATAAAACCTTATCCATAACAGAAGATAAATCATTTACACTTTCGGAAATAGATTTAACTTCCTGTAGAATGTTTTCAAAGGAGCTTCCAGCCTCAAAAACCATAGTCATGCCCTCATCTACAAACTTGCATCCTTCATTCATTGATAATGAAGCATTTTGTATTTCATTTTGAACTTCATTTATTATAACAGAAATATTTTTAGCTGCATCTGAAGATTGTTCAGCAAGTTTTCGTATTTCATCAGCAACTACAGCAAAGCCCTTTCCTTTTTCTCCAGCTCTCGCAGCTTCAATAGCGGCATTTAAAGCCAAAAGATTAGTTTGGGATGCTATATTAGAAATTAAAGATAATATATTACCAATTTCAATTGACTTTTCATTAAGAGAATTAACAATTTGAGCTGAAGAAGATACCTTGGTATTAATGTCTTTCATATGAGTTATGGTTGAAGTAACTACATTATTACCACTTAATGCTTTATCATAGGCAAGGTTAGAAGCAGCACTTACAGAAGAAATAGATGAAGATATATCAGAAACTCTATGGTGAAGTTTTTCACCTTCTTTAGAAGCTTCAATAAAAGATGTAGATTGCATTTCAGCACCATTAGCAACATCTTGAATAGATATAGAAATCTGATTAGCAGCTTCTTTAGTTTCATTAGCGCTAGCAGTTAGTTCTTCAGAAGTGGAAACAACCTGTTCAAGGCCAATAGATACTTTTTCGATTACAGTTTTTAAGTTATCACCCATTTTATTAAGATGATTTGCCATCTCACCTAATTCATCATTATATGTTACGTCTATTCTATAAGTTAAATCACCATTTGCAATAGCCTCAGCTAAAGAATTAACCTTAGATATTCTTACTTTTAGATTATTAGCTAATTTAGTTATACATATAGTTACTAAAATTATAACAAAAAGCATAGTTAAAAATATTTTAAAGGCTAAAACTCTTAGTGGATTTAAAAGTTCCGTTTCTGGTATACACATAACAATTTTCCAATTGGTTTCAGGAATAGTAGAGAAAAATGTTATATTTGTTCCATTATCATCTTTAAATGAAGATTTACCAGATTCAGAAGATAATATGTTAGTACTAATTGTCTTAAGGCTATCGTTAGAATCCTCTTTAATATTCATTTTCAAAACCTTTGATGAATCTTTATCTGCTATGTAAGTACCATCTGATGTTAACAAGAATGCTCTTCCTAACTTTCCTACTTTAATTTCTGCTATAGTTTTTTGAATGGTAGATAGGTCAATGTCAGCAGTTGCCACACCTAAAAGCTTATTGTTTTGTAAAATAGGACATACAGATGTTAACATAGTAACATTAGTATATTCATCTAAATATGGCTCACACCACATTAAATCTTCTTTAGAACTAGCACCTAGTTTATACCAGTAGTCTTTTGTATAGTCATCTTTGGAATATACATTTGTGTAAAGAACTTGGCCATCTTTCTTATAACCATAATGTGATAAAAATTTAGTATTTTTATCTATTAAGTACGGTTCATAAAATATACCTGAACCAAAGGTTTCATTATTAGTTTCTATAAATGATTTGACTAGGTTTTCAGAATTACTTTGACTTATGTCTCCATTAAATGATTTAATGGAGCTTGCTAATGTTTTTGCAATTTGGCCATGTCTATCTAAAAGTTTGCTGATAAATTCTATTGTAGAATTAGTTTGATAAGACATTTTTTCATCAATTTCAGAAAATAAAATTTTTTGAGCAGTGGTATAAGATATACCTACCATAACTATCATAGCGCCGATAGTTAATGGTAAAAGTAATAAAAGTATTTGATTTTTTATGCTTTTCTTTTTTAAATCACCGTTATTTTTATACATAAAAATTTTAGGAAAAAAAGATTTCATAACGTTCTCCTCCAATATTAAAGTTTAATTTTAATTAAGTTAAAATAAGAGTTTAAATTATGTAATATAAATTATATTTAACATATATTAAAAGTTAAATATAAGTTTATAATACTATAAAAAGTCAAATAATTATATAATAATACAAAAAATGATATAATTGTATTTAAAAATGAAAATTTTGTTGCTATTGATTTATATATTTAATAATCGGATAGTTCAATGTGTAACTATAGATACTTGCTATTGGAAAAATTGTTAGAATATTATTAATATTAAGATAAGAAAAGATTATTCTTAATTTCTTTTAGGAGGTTTTCGCTTTGAACAATGATTTATTAAGGACACTAGACGACACTGAAAGAGAAAAAATTATGAGAGAGGAATTAGGGGAAGAAAAGTGTAAAGTAATAGATAAGTACGGGTTAAGGACCAATAAAAGATTATATTGGGAGAGAGTGCAAGAAAAATACCCTGTACAGGAATGCTTTAGCCATAAGTTTGCAAAAAAATCATCTGCATTAGGAATGGTTTTTCATTTATATAGATTATGTTTTGCTAAGACGAAATATTTTGAAAACAATTGGGATAAATTTGAATCTTGCATATATGATTGTAAAAATGGGTTTGTAGTTACACCAATATACAACATGGAATTTATAAGACATAAGTCAACAGGCGTAGTTATAGACTTAAGAGAGCTTTCAAAAATTCATTGGCTTCAAGATTTCAAAGATTTATGTAAATATATTGAAGATAAGGAAAATGAATTATTTAAGATATCTGTTGGAATGTAGTTTATAAATTTAATTAATAGAAACTGTATCAAAAGCAAGTTTTATTTTTGCTTTGATACAGTTTTTTTGTATTCTATATAACAATTTTTATGAAAAAGAAGTATTATAATTATGTTCATATTTTGTTGAAATTTGATACATATAAATAATTGTATAAATATCTTTAATATGCTATAAAGTTAATATAGATATGGGGGGGAGAATATGAGTAATACTGAGGATTTGCAAGATAACAAAAATAAAATTAAATTAGATGGTTTTATTAAAGAAGATATAATAATTGATGACATGGTTTTAGTTAAAAAGGGAACTAAAATAACAGAGGAAATATCTAAAAAATTAAAAGAAGTCTATATGGAAAACCCTATATTAATTAAAACAGAAAAGAGTTTTATTAAAGATTTTTATAAATTAGATGAAAAAGATATTATAAAAGAAAATGAAAGTTTGAAAGAGGCAGAAAAAAATATAAAAATATATTCTAATAGATTGACAAATATATTTAATACTTTAAACTTTGCTAATAAAAATAATATAAGTGATGTAACTATATTTTGTAAAAAAATATTAGAAGAATTAAATTCACCACGGATTATGGTTAAAAACATATTATTAAATGGGAGTGGAGAAGATAGTATATTTACACATTCTGTAAATGTAACATTATTATCGCTACTTTTAGGCAAGTGGATGAATCTTAATGATACTGACTTAATATTACTTATGAGAGCTGCTATGCTTCATGATTATGGTAAATATACATTAGATCAAAATCTTCTTCTAAAAAAAGATAATCTTACAAGTAAAGAAGTGAAAATTATTAAAAAACATCCAATAGAATCTTATAATTTGGTAAAAGATATGCCTTATTTAAAGGATGATATAAAGTTTGGGATATTAATGCATCATGAAAGAATAGATGGTTCGGGGTATCCTTTAGGTATAAAAGGTAATAAAATTCATAGTTTTGCAAAAATAATAGCTATAGCTGATGTTTTTGATGCTATAAATTCTAATAGAATATATAAGAAAAGAAGAGACCCTTTTACGGCATTAAAAATAATACAAGAGGAAAGCATAGCAAAACTTGATTATGGTTTATGTGAAATATTTATAAATAATATAAGTAATTACTATATAGGAGAATATATAGAACTTAGTAACGGTGAAATAGCTAAAGTAGTTCAAATGGATTTACATAATATTACTAAACCCTTAATATTATGTAAAGATGGGTTTAAAGATTTAAAAAAAGATACTAATTTAAATATAAATAGAATCATAATCAATGAGAGCAGTACTAGATAAAATCTATTAAAAAAATATATTATGAATGGATTTTCTAAAATTAATTAGAAAATCTTTTTTTTATAAGTAAGATTAAATATTTAACGTTAATAGGGAAATTAATTTAAGTTTTCACGAGAAATATGTAAGAAAAAGTTAAGTTGACTAATATATACAATATATATATACTGTATATAGGCATTAATACACATTTGAAATCTGCAATAGATAAGCATATAATTTTTACTTTTATTAAAATATATTTAGAATTACCAATTTGGAAACATAAATTACAGAAATGTAATCTAATTTAATACAGATATTACACTTTTGTAACTTAAATGTATATGTGAATATGATAGTATATTTATTATCATAATATATTTATAGTAATATATTTTAAATTTAAATTATTATTTGATATACATGAATGTGTATATTTTAGAATTAGGGGTGAAATTTTTTTGGACAAATATAGAGAAACTTGGGAAAAATCTAAGATTACTGTTTTAAAAGCGGTGATAGGTTTTTTAGTATTAGCTTTAGTATTGTTTGCATTAAAAGGAGAACTGAAAAATTTAAACCTTATTGAAGCGTTACATATTTTAAAGCAAGAAAAAAACTCAACAATTTTAGTAGTCTTCATAATGGGACTTATAGCAGTAGCTGTTACTACATTATATGATTTAGTTTTATGTAAAGAATTAAATATAGATGTAAATAAAAAGAAAATATTTAAAATTTCTTGGATGTCAAATACTACTAATAATTTCATTGGAGCTGGTGGAGTAGCTGGTGGTGGGTTAAGAACTGCATTTTATAAAAAAGAAGGTGTATCAACAAAAGAAGCTGTTAATATGACCTTCACTATATGGATGACAACTCTTACAGGACTTTCAGGTCTTATATTGTTAAATTTTAATTTTATAGTAAAGCTAGATAATAAATTTTATGTTATTTTAGCCATATTAATATCATTATATATACCACTATATTTAAGTATTGATAAAATTCCATATATAAGAGATAAGTTTAAGGATAGCATAGCTATAACTATGCCATTAAAAAGCAAAGTAAAAATGGTTTTAGTAGCAGTTTTAGAATGGATAGTTGCAGGAATATTTTTTGCAGGGCTAATACATTACTTTGCACCTGAAGCATCTTATTTTGAAAGTTTAGCAGTATTTTCCTTAGCAATTACAATAGGTGTTTGTAGTTTTATACCTGGAGGTATAGGTTCATTTGATTTAGCTTGTATTTATGGTTTTAAATTATTTAATATAAGTAGTTCAGGAATAATAGTAGGTATGTTACTTTTTAGAATATTCTATTACTTGATTCCATGGCTTTTATCTATGTTCTTAATAGTAGGTGAGTTATTAAATGCCAAAAGATCGAAAAAAAATAAAAATAATTTAGCACTTATAAATGAATTTGGTATAAAAGCGTTATCAGGATTAATATTTTTTAGTGGAATAGTTTTAATACTTTCTTCTATATTGCCAAATTTTCCTACTAGAGTTAGGATAGTTAGAAAGTTTTTAAGTGTACCAATGCTTCAATTCTCAGAAGTTACAGTTATAGGTATAGGATTTATTTTAATAATACTATCAAAAGGTATATTAGATAAGGTAAAAGGTGCTTACAATGTAACAATAATTCTTTTAATACTAGGCTCATTGTTGTCTTTTATAAAAGGATTAAATATAGAAGCATCAAGCCTTTTAGGGGTTATAGCATTTTTATTATATCTATCTAAAGATAGATTTTATAGAGAAAATTCACCACTTGAAATTAAAAATGCTATTTTATACACTTCAATAGTTTTAATAATGAGCTTATTTTATGGATTTATATATTTTGTTATAAATAATTCACTAGCATTTATACCATATAAGCCAGTGGTAAAGAACTTTATGTATACACCTAAGATGATGACTAGTTACTTTTTAATTTTGTTAGTTATTGTACTTATAATACATTTTTTAGCTGTTAAGAAAATTGAATTTGAATATGCAAATGATGATGAATTAGAAAAACTTAAAGAGTTTTTAAAAAAATATGATGGTAATTGCAAAACACATTTATTATTTTTAAAAGATAAGAGTTTATTCTATGCTGCAGATAATAAGGTTATTATTGGATTTAGAATGTATGATAATAAAATGATAGCATTAGGTGATCCAATAGGGGATAAAACTTTATTTAAAAAAGCTATTGGTGAATTTAGAGCTTTTGCAGATAAAAATAATATGACACCTGTATTTTATGAAATAAATGAAGAGAATTTACCGCTATATCATGAAAATGGATACAATTTCTTTAAGTTAGGAGAAGAAGCTTTTGTAAAATTGGAAGGCTTCAATTTGAATGGTAAAAAGAAAGCTGATTTAAGATATATAAAAAATAGGATAGAAAAAGGACTTTTTGAATTTGAAATGATAAATCCACCTTTCAATGATGAGCTTTTTAATAAACTAAAAGAAATATCTGATAAGTGGCTTGGTGATAGAAAAGAAAAAGGATTTTCATTAGGTTGGTTTAATAAAGAATATATGAGTTTAACACCAATAGGAGTAGTAAAACATGAAGGGGAAATTATAGGGTTTGCTACATTGTTACCAGTTTATGATGATAAAACTGTAGGTATCGACCTTATGAGATTAATACCAAATCCTCCTAATGGAACTATGGATGCTGTATTCTACTCATTTATTAATTGGGCAATAAATGAAGGATATGAATATTTTAATTTAGGTATGGCGCCACTTTCAAATGTAGGTGTCAACAAGTATTCAAAGGTAAAAGAAAGAATGGGTAGATATGTATTTACTTATGGAAATAAAGTTTATAGTTTTAAAGGATTAAGAAAATATAAAGAAAAATTTGATCCAATATGGTGTGGAAGGTATTTAGCGTATCCAGCTAATTCTAACTTACCATCTATAATAGTTGATTTAGCTAAGTTAGTAGCAGAAGCACCGAGAGAAGAGTAAGTTTTATTAAAAAATAAAAAGGACATCCCGCAACATAATTAAGTAAGGGGTGTCCTTTAAAATTATCCAATATAAAATTTTTTTGCAGTGTATAAGCAAAAAAGGTCATTAAAGAACATTTTAACTTATTAATAATTAATAAGTTAAGCTAAATTTGAAATATAATATTTGATTTTTTCTTATAAATAGTTTACATTTTTATAGTGAAGTATTTTTAAAAGGAGATATTTTTATGGCAGTTATACCGAAAGAGGCGGAAGAGAGATATTATGAAATAGAAAAAATTATAGAAGAATTTGCTATAAAATATTTAGATGAAGAATATAGCAACTTTTCTTTTAAATTATGGGAAAATCTATGTAGAAAAAATTGCAAAAAAATTTTAAAAGGAAAATCTAATGTATGGGCTTGTGCCGTTGTATATGTTATAGGGAAAATTAATTTTTTATTTGATGCTAGTGAAGAACCCTATATGAAAGTAAAAGATTTATTTTCTATATTTAATGTATCAAGTTCATCAGTAACAAAAAGGTATAATGAGATTTGTGAAATTTTAAATATTACATTGTTAGATATTAATTGGACTCTACCAAGTAATATTGAAAAAAATCCATTAACTTGGCTAATAAACTTAGATGGGTTTATAACGGATATTCGATATTCTTCAAAAAATATACAGCATAAAGCACTAGAAAAAAAACTTTTTGATTATATTCCTAATTGTGATGATTTAAAAGATGAAAAGTTTTTTGATGAGGAATTATCAGGGCAAAGTCTTGAGGAGATTTTAGATTTAAATACTCTTATAGAGATTCTTCAAGATGAAGATGAATTAGATTTAATTGATAGTGATAATATTACTAAAATAAACAATTTATCAGACATGGAAGAAATTTTATTTTCGTTAAATGATGAAAATTATTTTTCACGACAAAAATGTAAAATAATTCAGTTCCCTGTAAAAAGTAATTAATTAAATCTACTTATTAAGATAAAAAAAGGTGTCTTCATTTAAAGTTAAGACACCTTTTATTATTTATTTATCTATTCCATCCCTTGATAAAACGCCATCATAATAATAATGTTTAACTTCTTTCATTTCTGTAATGAGATCAGCTATATCTAGTAATTCATTTTGAGCATATCTTCCAGTTAAAATTAATTCTGTTTCATAGGGTTTATTTTTTAGTACTTTTAAAACATCTTCTATATTTAACAACTTAAAATACAACGCTATTGTAATTTCGTCCATAATAATTACATCATATTCCTTGCTTAAGATAATGGCTTCAATTTCTTTTAGACCATTAATAGCTATATCTATATCCTCTTTTTCAGGGCCTTCATTTATAAAACATCTGCGCCCAAATTGTTTAAATTTTATATTAGGTAAATAGTTTTCACATTTTACTTCATTATATTTCATGCCTTTTACAAATTGACCGAAAAAAACTTTTTTTCCTGCGCATACTGCTCTTACAGCAAGACCTAATGCTGCTGTTGTTTTTCCTTTACCATTTCCAGTATAAATATGAATATATCCTTTTCCCATAAAAACCATCTCCAACCATTATTATTTAAATTTAAAATACATTCAATAGTTAATTAAAAACTGTATATTATATAGGGTTCCAAGTTGACTTTTAAAATTATCCATTCCAAAACTTGGATACCCCAAATAGTGAGACATGCTCTGAATCACTTAAAATTTAACACTGCATCTTGTATGAAAATATTTTAAAGTTATTGAATAAATTTAAATTTGAGCTTGTTTCCCTATAGAATATATACTTTGAATATTTCAATAATTTCTATTTTTACATTTTATATAGTTTTATTTTAAGATAATAGTCTAAAATGTACAAGTAATGTGATATATTGATATTTAGAGAAACATTAAGAAAAAGTGAATAATATATGATTAGGAGGTAGAAATGGGGTATATAGAAGAATTAAGAAGTTTAATTGGCCATAGACCTGTTATATTAAATGGAGTGTCTGTTTTAATTATAGATAAAAATAATAGTATTTTATTACAAAAAAGAATTTGCCCTAAAAAATTATGGGGATTACCAGGGGGCTTAATGGAACTTGGTGAATCTTTAGAAGAAACAGGTAAACGAGAAGTATTTGAGGAAACAGGATTAAAGGTTGATAATTTAAAATTTTTAAAAGTGTTTTCAGGAAAAGATTTTTACTTAAAACTTCCGAATAAGGATGAATTTTATTTAGTTAATGCAGTATATTATACATATGATTTTCAAGGAGAATTAATATTAAATGAAAGCGAAGGAAGTGCATTAGAGTTTTTTAGTATAAATGATTTGCCAAAGGAGATGGTTAAAAGTCATAGGTTGTTTATAGAAACGTATATATCAAATATTTTAAGTTAAAAGTGTTATGATACAATAGAATTATTAAAATGTATTATTTGAATTATTTATTGATGAATTAAATTTTTCAATAGATAATTTCATATATTATTCAAAGAATATTATTTAAAATTTAAATATTTGTGAATATTTTCGTTAAAATATGTTTATTAAGGCAGATTTGTAGTATACTAAATATATAAAAAGCCTTAAAAGGTTTATATAAATTCCCAAAATAACTTTAATTTTGATTGCTTTATTTTTAAATAAAGCAATCTTTTTTTATAAAATAAATTTTAAAAATTCTTAATATTGTGTTAAAATAATAAAAATAAGAAAATTTAAAATAAAGAGGTGGTTTTATAAATTAATATAGCAAGCTTATAAGTTTGTTATTATTTTGGACAAGCTTTAATATAATCTTAAATTTAAGGCTATATATTAAGAAACTATTTAAACTAATGTAAAAGGAGTTTTGAATATGACAAAAGTTAAATTTTATAATGTACACCATATAGACAACAAAAAAATATCCTTTGCAGCGATAGTTGCAAAATATAAAGACCATTGGGTTTTTATAAAAGATAAAAATGAAAGTACATGGAGAATTCCATGTGGATATCATGAAAGTAATGAACATATTGAAAAATATGCAGAAAAAGAATTAATGAAAACAGTTGGAGCAAAAAAATTTCAAATATCTCCAGTATGTATGTGTTCAGTGGTGGAAGATGAAAATGAATTTTTAGGTCAGCTATTTTATGCTAAAATAGAGGAGTTAGATGAAATGGAAAAATTAGAGGTTGAAGATATAGAATTTTTTGACACTTTGCCTAAAAATTTAACTTATCCAGCAGTACAGTCATTTTTATTTAAAAAAGCATTAAATTATGAAAACAGTAAAAAGCAATAAAATGTTAATGAAAAAGGGAATTTTATATGTTGATAAGAATAAATATAGTTGATATATATACATGTAAAATAATTAAATGGTAAAATTATGAGTTTTATTATTAGAAGAGCAACTAAAAATGATTATCTAGAAGTTAATGTTTTAATGAGTGAACTTCATAGTTTACATGTAGATGGAAGACCAGATATATATGTTAAGGTTGATAGTCCTTTAGTTAAAGATTATTATAATATATTGTTAGAAAGTGGACTTTATGAGGTTTTTGTATTAGAAGAAGATGAATCTATTTTAGTTGGTTACACTATTTTAGAAATTAAGGAAAGTCCATCAAGAAAGGAACTTGTTGAGAAAAAATTTGTTTATATGAATGATTTATGTATAAAAAAAGAATATAGAGGTAATGGGTTAGGTAAGATTTTATTTAATGTTGCTGTAGAATTTGCAAAAAAAATAAATGGCGAAACATTAGAACTTGGAGTATGAAATTTTAATGAAAGTGCTATAAAATTTTATGAACATATGAGTATGAGTGTAAGAAATATAAGAATGGAGTTAAAATTATAATTATGCTTTAAAATAAGAATAAAGATTAGTGTTTAAGGTAACCTTAAAAGTATAAAATATTTTAAGGAGGACACTATGAGAAAACGGTTTAAAGCAATAGTAAGTTTCATAATTTTATTTAGTGTAGTTTTAACTTTTAACTTTAGGTATAATATAAAAGTTTTAGCAAAGGGAGAAACTGATAAAAAATTTGTGGTATGTATTGACCCAGGACACCAAGAAAAAGGTGATAGTAAAGTTGAACCTATTAGTCCTGGAGCTTCTCAAAAAAAACCACGAGTTTCTTCTGGAACTGCAGGGGTTGGAACAAAAAAAGCTGAATATGTGGTGAACTTAGAAGCATCATTAATATTAAAAGAACTTTTAGAAGAAAATGGGTATGAAGTAGTTATGACAAGAGAGACCAATGATGTGAACATAAGCAATGCAGAAAGAGCGGAAGTTTCTAATAAGGCAAAAGCAGATATGACTATAAGGATTCATTGTGACAGCTTAAACGATTCAGGAAAAACAGGCGCATCCATACTAATACCATCTAAATCTGCTAAACATACAGATGATATATATGTAAAAAGTAATGAATATGGAAACATTCTAAAATCATCTCTTCAAGGTCAAGGAATAAAAGTTAATGGAGTTTTTGAAAGAAATGATATAACAGGTTTCAATTGGTCACAAGTTCCAGTTGTTATACTAGAAATGGGGTTTATGAGTAATTGGAATGAAGATAGAATGCTTTGTGATATAAACTATCAAAGAAAATTAATGGAATGTGTTAAAATATCATTAGATGAATATAAAGAAAATAATAAAAACTAGAAATATATTTTCTAGTTTTTATTATTTTAAATATTTTGGATAAATATAGTAATTAGTAATGAACTTTTATTAAGTGAAATCTTATGTTGGAATTACTAAAACCAAGGTCATAAGGTACAAGAAGTCTATCGGTATTATGGCAAGTTACAAGGGGATATCCTTTAGAATCAAGACCAGTTACCGTTGATACATGAACTATTTTCCCGTTTTTTTCATATGCTACAAAGTCTCCAGGTCTTAGATTGTATGAATCTTTATAAATTTCTTCATAAGTACCTTTAGCAATATAAGAAGCTCTTCCACTGTTTATCATATAGTTTTTAAAGGACTGGGCATTAACCCAAGCTTTTGAGCCATCTCGTCCTTCATAGTTCCAAAGTTTATTTTTCTTAAACCCAGCACCTTCATAAAGTATTTGAGAAGCAAAGTTTGCACAATCTCCACCTTTAGGATTGAAATTTGTATATTCTTTATTATATTTAAAGTTATACTCATCATCATAAGCTATTCCACAGTATTTATGGGCATAATCAATAGCTTTTTCTAGTTTTTCTGTTAAATTAATTTCTGGACAATCTTTTGAAAGTATATATTCTTTCATTTCTTTAGATTTTTTTATGTTATCTAAATTTAATGAGTCTGCGAAAGGATCTGTGTACCATTCTTTTGTTATCACATACTTATCATTTTCCTTTTTTAGATTTATATAGTGTGAGGTTCCTAAACGAAATTTATTATGAATGTCAGGGGAAGTTATATAGCTATAATCAAACTCAGTTGTAGCAGAACAAACTATGCCATATATCCCAGGTTCTTTTTCTTTAACCTTTCTAACCTTTAATAAAGATTGAATATTATTAAAGGTTACAGCTTGTTTTTCAGACCAATTTTTAAGATAATCAATTTTTTTATTCTCACTTTCATAAGCCCATAAACTAACTTTTTTATTTAAATCATAAAAAACTTTTAATCCTTCACTATCACCAGAAAGTATTGATTTGTTTCTTTGATCAAATAAATCATTTAAAAGTACATGAAATTCATTTTTTAATTGCTCATTTGCATCCGGTGATTGTTCAAAGGTGTGCATATCTTCACCTACAAAATAATATGGATTTGCAAATGCTAATGAAATGTTTGAAAAAGACAAAAATAAAGTTAAAATGAAGCCTATAGGAATTTTATTAAACTTTCTCATTATGTGTCTCCTTTATTAGATAATAATTTGATTTGTTAATTTAGAAAAGTATATACATATATTTTGTCATTATTTCTGAATAATATATATGGAAATTGTAGTAACTAATATATTTAAAAAATGAATATATTTTTTTATTAACACAAATGTATTTTATTTAATAAAATGACTATAAGGGATAATATAATTTTCCTTTTAATATATTATATGTAAGTTTAGATTTAATTATAAAACTCATGTAGTATGTTAATATCTTATATTATATTTTAGAAGGTGATGAAAGTGATTGGGTATTATTCAATGCCTCATCCACCTATGTTAATTAAAGAAATAGGAAAGGGAGAATAAGAAAAAATTCAAGAAACTCAGGATTTTTGTGAGCAAATATGCAAAGAAATAGAATTAAAAGGTGCAGAAACCACAATAATAGTAATACCTCATGGAACTTTATAATGGAGTGTTTATAACTTTGTATGTATGAGAAAGTCTTAGAGAATTATGGTAAGTGTATATTCAACAACTAATAATTTAGGTGGGAAAATAGTTAAGAAAGTATAAAAAATCTGTGGCACTACCAATTATGAAAAATATTACAACTATAAGAGGAGCAGTTAAACTTAGCCCTTGAAAGTGTTAATATTTTAAAAGATGATGATTATAAAATGCAGCGTTTTAAAGTTAAAAGGTTTGAAGAATAAGACAATACTATAAAAAAGAATCTACAGGTATTGAAATTAAAAAGTAGGTTCTTTTTTGTTTCAATTTAAATTTTTATAATATATAAAGTTTTTCAGTGTGTAACACTTATATTTAAACATTAATATATAGATATTATACATTAATATTTAGGAGGAATTTTATGAGTTATGATAACACTATAATTATAACCGGTGATAAAAGTAAATTAAAAAACTTTTATAATGATTTTAAAAAGGATGGAAAATTTAGTTTGTCTAATATAATATCAGAGCCTTTTAAAAAAAATATTGAAGATAAAAGGGGAATTATTGTAGATAAAAATCTTTTGAATAATAGAGTTTTAAGACTTGTATATAATAAGAAGCAAAGAGATGTATATAAAAAAGTACGTAATGATTTAGTAAAAAAAGTATGCAAAAATAATGGGTTAGTTCCCAAAGGTATAAAAAAGGATAATCCAATAAACTATTATTTATATATAAATAATAAAACAGGTAGTATAGAGTTTGATATTAATGCATGGAGATATATTCATTGGGGTAACAATGTTGATGAAGGAAAAAATATATACTATGAAGATTTAAAGGAAGATAGAATATTGTTAAGAGCTACAAATAATGGAGTATTCCCCTTAGAGTTTGTTGTCTATTGTGAAAAAAAGTATAAGGGAATAAAATTTAGATGTTTTACAGATAAGGATTATGGGAAACCTGACATATATGAATTTATCATAAATAAAGAGAATCGTACTGCAAAGATGTTAAGATATAATAAAATGGATTTTATGATTAATATAATGGAATTTGACAAAATGACTGCTTATAAAAAGCTTTATGATAATTTATTACAAGAGTTATTGCTTAAGCATAAGTATGACAAAGAAGAGCTTGTACAGTGTAGTATATTTAAAACTGCATTAGAGGCAGCTTATGAATACAATATAGATTTAAAGGGCACTTGTAGTGAAGAATTAATAAAAATAAATAAAATATAAATAGTTTTATAATAAAAATCTAGAGTATTAAATCTCTAGATTTTTATTATATGTACTTTAAGTAAAAATATTACTTTAAAAGAAGGATTTGAAAAATAGTTATTGAATTATAATTATATAAGGTAGATTCACGAATTGGAATTAATGACTGAAAAATTTATCTGTTAAATAAGGAGCAAAAAAATGAATTCAGGGAAAAATATTAAGCTAAAATTATCTAACTCATTTCCAGCGTTAACGCATAAATATTTTAGGTATTTTTGGTTTGGTCAATGTGTATCTTTAATAGGTACGTGGATGCAAAGTACAACACAAGGGTGGCTGGTACTGGAAATAACAAATAACAATACCTCTTTTTTACTCGGTCTTATAAATGCGCTTCAATTTACCCCAATGATGATTTTTTCACTTTTTGCAGGTGTTATAGTAGACAGATTTTCTAAAAGAAAATTACTTATATTTACCCAAATAGGTCTTATGTTAATGGCAGTAATACAAGGGCTTTTAGTACTTACAGGATTGGTAAGATTCTGGCATTTAGCCATAATAGCATTGGTTACTGGATGTATAAATACTATAGATATGCCAACTAGGCAATCTTTTGTAATAGAACTTGTTGGAAAAGAAGATCTTATGAATGGTATAGCATTGAATTCTTCAGTTTTTAATGCAGCTAGGATTTTAGGACCTTCTATAGCTGGTATAATAATAGCTTATACAGGAATAGAAGTATGTTATATTATAAATGCAATATCCTTTGTACCAGTTATTTATGGTATTTTTAAGATAAAATCAAAACCTGTAAAGATTAATCATAGTAAAAACATGTTAAGGGAAATAAAAGACGGACTTATATATATAAAGGGTAATAGAAATCTTGTAAAAACTTTTTCTTTAATAACTATAATGGGAATATTTGCATTTAATTATAATGTTCTAATTCCATTATTTGCAGTTGATATATTAGGACTTTCAAGTAAGGGATATGGCTTTTTAATGTCATCTTTGGGTATAGGCTCATTAATAGGAGCTCTTACAATGGCCACAAAAAGTAAAAATGGTCCTAAGTTTAAGCTTATATTATTTGCTGCATATATTGTATCTATTTTACTTATTATTCTAGGAATTAATAGAGGACAATATATTATGGCTTTATTGCTTAGTTTAGTAGGAATGTTTAATATAACTTTTTCAACCAGTGCAAATTCTACAGTACAATTAAATTCAAAAGATGAGTATAGGGGAAGAGTTATGAGTGTATATAGTTTATTGTTTGCAGGTGTGGCACCAATAGGAAGTCTTTTTACAGGTACTATATCAAATGATTTTGGACCATCTAAAGCATTTATATTTAGTGGTATAGTGGCAATAATTTTTATAACTGCTGTATATTTTATAGATAAGACAGTTAAAAATAAGTATGTAAACATAAGTGATTAATATACAAAACTACTATAAGGTACGCTTTATAGTAGTTTTGTATTTATGTAGCTAATGTAAAATATAGGTTAAAAAAATAAAGTTTTATTGATACATTTATTATTTATTGGTATCATGGTAGAGTGATTATGCAAAAATGAAATCGAAAATATAACATAAAAATATGTAGTAAAGCAAGTAATTTTAAATTTAAAGAAGATAAGGAAGTGAAGAAATGTACATAATTAATTTTATTAGGGGATTCTGCATGGCATTAGCAGATAGTGTACCTGGAGTGTCTGGTGGAACTATAGCGTTTGTATTGGGGTTTTATGACAAGTTTATAAATTCATTAAATGACATTGCATGTAAGGATAAAGAAAAAAGAAAAGAAGCTGCATTTTTCTTGATGAAAATAGGAATTGGGTGGGTGATAGGACTTGTTTTATCAGTTTTATTATTAGCATCTATATTCGATGAACATATATATCCAATTAGCTCATTATTTATAGGATTTATTATTATGGCTATACCAATAATAATAAAAGAAGAAAAAGAAAACTTTTTAGGAAAATATAAGAATGTGATATATGCAATATTAGGAGCAATTCTTGTATGGGCTATAACATATTTTAATCCAATGAATGGAGCTGGAAGCATAGATATATCAATAAATAGCTTATCGTTATCACTTGGTTTATATGTATTTTTCGCAGGCATGATAGCTATATCAGCTATGGTACTTCCAGGAATATCAGGTTCAACATTACTTTTAATATTTGGATTATACATTCCAATAATAAGTGCAATAAAAGAAGTTTTAACTTTAAATTTTACATATTTACCAATACTTATTATATTTGGCTTTGGAGTTTTATTAGGAATTGCAGTTACAATTAAAGGGGTCAAATTTTTACTTGAAAATTATAGATCTCAAACTATGTATTTTATATTAGGACTTATGATAGGTTCAATATATGCAGTAATTATGGGACCACAATCTTTAGAAGTTCCAAAATTACCAATGAATTTTAAAACATTTAATATTATTTTCTTTATATTAGGTGGAGCTTTAATACTAGGACTTGAAAAGCTTAAGGCTTATTTTGAAAATAAAAGTAAATAGTAAAAAAACTACTGAAATTTTCAGTAGTTTTTTTGTGGAAATTATATAAATAGGTTTAATCCAGAATCTTCTGTTGCTCCTAGATAAGAAGCTACACCACCAAGGTCTACGCCAGGTATTAGTTCCTCATGTTTTATACCCATGAGTTCCATAGACATTGTGCATGCAACAAGCTTAACACCCATTTTTTTTGCGTTTGTTATTAAGGTATCTAAAGAATCTACATTGTTTTTATCCATAATGTGTTTTATCATTTTTGGGCCCATTCCAGCCATATTCATTTTAGAAAGTGGTAATTTATCAGTGTTATTTGGCAACATTACATCAAACATTTTTTCTATAGTGTTTTTAGAAACTGAAGGTTTGCTTTTCTTTTTCAAAACATTAAGACCCCAGAAAGTAAAGAACATAGTAACCGGTTTTCCCATTGAAGCAGCTCCAGTAGCTATTATAAATGAAGCTATAGCTTTATCTAAATCACCACTAAACACCACCATTGTAGCTCCATCTTTTTCGGTAGAATTACTGCATAAGTTAGGTTTGTTTTCTAAAGAGTTATTTCTACCTTTCATAATTTTTGTTATATACATTTTTTTATTATTATCTCTAGTGTTTTCAATAAGTGTATTACCTGTATTTTTACACCAAGAGGAAATATCATTTTTAAAACCTGCATCGGTAGAAGTTATTTTTAAAATATCTCCATCTTTTAATTTTGACATTTCTTCGTATACTTTTCTTATTGGACCAGGGCATTGAAGACCACAAGTATCAAGGGTTATAATGGTTTCATTATTATTTTTCACTATAGATTCTCCTTTATTATCATTATTTTCATATGAAGAATGATGTTGAACAATTGGTTTTGAATTTTTATAGGTTCTATATCCACCATCTATATTTTTACATTTAAATCCGTTTAAAGTAAGGATTCTTGAAGCAATATAACCTCTTAAACCTGCAGCACAATAAACATATATTAATTTATCTTTTGGTAGAGAAGATAAATTATCACGCAAAGTGCCAAGTGGAATATTCATAGCATTCTCTATATGACCTAAATCAAATTCTTCTTTTTCACTTACATCTAAAAAGAAACTTTTTTCTTTTACTAAGGCATCTATTTCATGCCATTGAATTGTATCAACATAACCATCAATTATATTTGAAGCAACATAGCCTGCCATATTCACAGGGTCTTTTGCTGAAGAATATGGTGGCGCATAACAAAGCTCTAAATCTTGAAGATCAAATACAGTTAAGTCACTTTTAATTGCAGTAGCAATTACGTCAATTCTTTTTTCAACACCGTCTGCACCAACAGCTTGAGCACCTAATATTTTACCGGTTTTAGAATTAAATATTAATTTTAAATTTATTATAAAAGAACCAGGATAATAACTAGCGTGAGAGCTTGGATGTATATGACAAGTTTTATACTCAATATTATGCTTTTTTAAGGTCTTTTCGTTGTTGCCAGTAGATGCGACGGTTAAATCAAAAATTTTAGCTACTGAAGAACCAAGTGTTCCATTATAAGGAGTTCTTTTACCACATAAAGTGTCTGCTAAAACTCTACCTTGTCTGTTTGCTGGCCATGCAAGTGGAATCATAGTAGGTTTTTTATTTATATAATCCATAACTTCAATAGCATCACCAAGAGCATATATATTTTCATCATTAGTTTGCAAATACTTATTTACTACTATAGCGCCTCTTTCATTTAACTTTAATCCAGCCTTTTTAGCTATTTCACTTTCCGGTTTTACACCTATAGAAAGTATAATTAAATCTGTATTAAGCTCCTTACCACTATTTAAAATTACAGTTTTACCGTTATTTTTAAAGGATTTAACGCCATCTTCTAAAATTAAATCAACACCAAATTCTCTTAAATGATTATGGACAATAGAAGCCATTTCAAAATCTAAAGGTGCCATTACTTGATTGCTCATTTCAACTAGAGTAACTTTTATTCCCCTATTAGAAAGATTTTCAGCCATTTCTAGACCTATAAAGCCGCCACCAATAATTGTAGCATTTTTAGGATTAGTATCATTTACAAAGTTTTTTATTTTATCAGTATCTGGAATGTTTCTTAATGTGAATAAATTATTACACTTATCAATTCCAGGAATGTTAGGTTTTATAGAAGATGCGCCAGGTGAAAGTATTAACGTATCATAACTTTCAGTATAAGTTTCATTAGTTTTTAGATTTTTAACAGTAATGCATTTTTCAGGTCTATTAATATTAATAACTTCACTAAAATTTCTAATATCCATATTAAATTTTCTACTCATTCCTTCTACAGTTTGAAGTAAAAGAGCATCTCTAGATTTAATTTCACCGCCTATATAATAAGGTAAACCACAGTTAGCAAAGGAAATATATTCACCTTTTTCAAACATTATTATTTCATTTTCTTCATTTAATCTTCTTAATCTTGCAGCAGTGGAAGCACCACCAGCAACTCCACCTACAATTAGGATTTTTTTGCTCATAAAAAACCACCTCTTAATTAATATTTTTAAAACATAATATAAGGATAAAATGATATAAATGCAATAACACTATTATGGATAAATTTTAATAGTGAAATAAGATTTAATATCAATTACTTTAAAAAGCGTATAATTAATATAAATTTATTATTTATATATTAAAAATGTATTTAGTTTGAATATAATGATATTTTTTAATTTTAAGAAAAGTAAAATTATAAATTTAGTATATCCTAAACTTTATTTAAGATTCGTAAATATATTTCAAAATATAAGTTAATTATAATTTTGTAATATAGCTTATTGTAATAAAATTGTAAAATATATTATTATTATATTTAAATAATACGATATCGTTACAAAATAGTCAATAAAAAATATAGTGAAAATTTATATATGTTTGAAATTATTGTAGTATATGATATAATTAATGGAATTTTATTATAAGGAGCGTTAGAAGATGGAAAATAAAATAAATTTAAATGAACTTTTGGAAATATATAATATGGAACTTGATGATGTTAAAAATCTTTATAATAAATCAGAAGGAGTTGTTATTCTAATTTCACAGGAAGATATAAAAGCAGTAGAAGATGGAAAAAAAGTTGAAGACTTTGATGAGTGGAAAGAAGAAATAATTCTTAATGCTCTTGATTATAAAAGTAACAAAGATAAGTATATAGAGTTCCCAAGAAGAGAAGACTTTGATGAATATTTTATAATGGAAAAGTTTATACAAAATTGCAATGACGAAAATTTGAAAGCGGAGCTAAATTTAAATATTAGTGGTGAAGATGCATTTAGAGCATTTAAAAGTGCATTATATAGATTAGATTTAATTGATCAATGGTATAATTTTAAAGATAAAGAATTTTTAAAGTTTTTAGCTCAATGGTGTAACAAAAATGAAATTGAATATATTTTAGAAATTTAAGGTTAGAATATAATGAAAAAATAATGAATTTAAATGAATAATAAAAATATTTTGGCAAATCTATTGAAAATAAGAGCTAATATGGTTATAATAAAGATGGTAAAAAGTTAATAATGATTTAGGTACCTTTAATTAGGTATAATAGGGAAAGTGGTGAAAATCCACTACAGCCCCCGCTACTGTATACGGATACGAAATCAATATCCACTGGAATTTATTTTTCTGGGAAGGATGGTTAAGGTTAAGCCGTTAGTCAGGAGACCTGCCTAAAACATGCAATAACATTGTAATTTCGGAGGGAAGTTAGGTGTATCACGAAACTTTTTGTCTTTTATTTTAAAAGGCTTAGTTAATACGCTGTCAGTGATATATACCTCCAAAATTATGGAGGTTTTTTTGTTTGTAAAAATAGAAACAAGCTATTCAAAGTTAGAAAAACATTACTTTTATAGTGAAGAGGCCCCAAAATTACATTTTAATTATATATTTTGGTAGTTTTGAAAGTAAGTAGATGCTTGAAAATAAATTAAATTCTAAAATATATTTAGAATAAGGTTTTAAAAAATTTACAAATAAAATAAATCCCTATATTAGATAGTAAGATATATAGCCTAAGAATTCCAACGCTACAATAGCTTTTTACTATAATAGTAAATTGCAAAAATCTAAAAGCATATAATTAGGTATGTTTTAATGAAGATTTATTTAAAATAAAACAATGAGGTTTTATTTTGAACGGTATATAAAAATTTATAATTATTTCTTATGAAATTAAAATGAAGTAAATAAAAATTAAAAAGTCAATATAAATGAAAGTTTGGTTGTGAAAGTTAACATCATATAAAAATAAAAAAAGTAGAAATTTATACCCACATATAATGACTACAAATAGAGCTGAAATAGAGAAATAATATAAATTATAAATATATACTGTGAAAATTAAACAACGGAGTTTAATTTAATGAGTTTTTAAAATGATTTTTGCAATTTATTTTTAAATGTAATCATGTTTAAAATTCATGCAAATTTTACAAATATTATATTGAAATTATATTTTTTTAATTTATAATTATAAGTGTTGTGTTATAATATAAAAATAAAATTTAGAAAGGAACAGGTAAATAGAAGAATGAATAATTAATCTACTTTCGATGAATAGTTATGAAAGCTAATATAAGCCTTATCAAAAGGTTTTTTTATGATGCTTTTAATAATTCTGTGAGTAGATGTGAGCCTGTTTGCTAATTTTTATTATAATAGTATAGTACACATATTGATTTCCATGTTTTTAAATTTATGTTGCTGATGAATAGAATGTTAAATTTTATTTAGGTGACTATTTTGTAGTGTTTATATTATTATAAATATTTAGTTAGATATGTGAATCTTCTCCAGAATTAAAAGGAGGAGATTTTTTTTATGTCAAAAATAAATTTTAAAGATATGAGTTTTAACTATATTGGAAGCTATGAAAATATTTTTGAAAATGTAAATGCTTCAATAGATACAACTTGGAAAACTGCTATCATAGGAAGAAATGGTAGAGGCAAGACAACAATTTTAAAACTTATAAATAAACAATATAAACCATCTAAGGGGACTGTTGAATTTAATGGAGAAAGTAGTCTTTTCCCAATATATATATATAATAAAAAGGATACTACTATTAACATAATTAAAGATATTATAGGAAATTATAGACTTTTAGAAGAAAAAATAGACAAATATTTTAAAAACGGTATAAGTGAAGAGGAATATTTAGTTGCTTTACAAGAATTTTTAGAGATAGATGGATATAACATTGATTTCTTGATAGAAAGAGAAATAGAATATATGGGATTAGAAAGGGAAATACTAGAAAGAAGTTACGGTAGTTTGAGTGGTGGGGAGCAAACAAAAATACAAATAATTGCATTGTTTCTTCAAAAAAATAATTTTATATTATTAGATGAACCTACTAATCACTTAGATGTGGAAGGAATAGAAGTTCTTTTAAATTATTTAAAAAAGAAAAGTGGATTTATAGTGGTGTCACATAATAGATATTTTCTTGATGCTTTAGTAGATCACGTTCTTTATATAAATAAAAATTCTATAGGAATAGAAAAAGGCAATTATAGTTCCTGGGAGAAAAATGAAGAATCAAAAATTCAGTTTGAAAAAAGAAAAAAAGAAAAATTAGAAAAAGAAGTTAAAGAATTAGAAAAAGCAGCAAGACAAAAGAGAACTTGGTCTTTTAGAAGGGAAAAGGAGAAGATTGGTTCTGGAGATAAAGGATTTGAGGGAGCAAGAGCTGCTAGAATTATGAAAAGAGCAATTTTAATAGAAGGCAGAATAGAAGAGAATTTAAATGTAAAAAAAGAACTTTTAAAAGATTATGAAAGAGAAAGAAAACTTAAATTTGAATCAAGTAAAAAAGGTGAAAACATATTATTAGTATCTAATATAGTTGTTTTAAGGGGGAATAAAAGAGTTATAAAGGATTTATCTTTTAATATAGAAAAAGGTGACAGAGTTGCAATTAAAGGACCGAATGGTAGTGGTAAGACTACTCTGTTACATGCCATATTAGGAATTTTAGAATTAGAGGAGGGTATAATAAAAGTTGGTAATAGGTCAAAGATAGTATATGCATCTCAATTTCCTAAATGGGCGAATGGATTTTTGAGAGATTATTTAAAAGATGAAAATATAGATGAAACTAGGTTTAGATCTATACTTGGTTGCATGGGTTCAGACTCAAAAGTCTTTGAAAGAGAATTATCTACATTTAGTGTAGGAGAATTAAAAAAAGTAGACTTAGCTTACTGTTTTTATAAAGATGATTGTTTTCAAATTTGGGATGAACCACTAAATGGTTTAGATATAGCATCAAGAAAACTTATAGAAAAAGCAATATTAGATTTTAAACCAACTATATTGTTTGTGGAACATGATAGATGTTTTATTAAAAATATAGCTACTAAAGTAATAAATTTGAATATTAATTATTAAATTAATTAAAGAAGCTAAGTTTTTATTAAACATATATTTTGACCTTAGCTTCTTTAAAATAAAGATATTTAAAAAACAAATAGATGTAGTTTAATCATTTAAAAAACCAATAATTAGTATTATTTACTTATCAAAAAAATAATTGTATAGTTTAATAGTATATTTTAATTGTTGAGTATTTTTGTAAGATATTCAATATAATTTAAAAATGAGTTAAAGAGAGGAGTATATTGGCATGTAAAAGTTTGTGCTAATAAATAGAATAATGAATAAAAAAACAAAGTTAATATTAATTACAATGACATTAGCATTTTCAGTATTTTCTTTTAGTGGTTGTTCTAACTCTGATAAAGGTAACGAATCAGCAACATCAGATATAAAAACCATTGAATCAAAAGAAGTTAAAGAAAATATTGAGAAAAGTGATTGGATTATTGTAGATACAAGGGAAAATGATGCTTTTAATGGATGGAAACTTGATAATGTTTCAAGAGGAGGACATATAAAAGGAGCTACAGATTTTTCAGCAGCTTGGTTAAAAGTTGATAATAAAGATAAAGATACTACATTAGATAAAGTATTAGAAACTAAAGGAATATCAAAGGACAAAAATATAGTTTTATATGATGGTAATGGTAAAGATGCTGCAGAAGTTGCAAATTACTTATCAAATAAAGGCTATAGCAATCTTTATATATATGATATTAAAGATTGGGCTCAGGATTCTAATAATCCTATGGAAGCCTATGAAAATTATAAAATGTTAGTACCATCATCTTGGGTTAAAGATTTAATAGATGGAAAACATCCTGAAACATATGATGGAAAAGATTATAAGGTATTTGAAGTTTCATGGGGAAAAGAACAGGATTCACCAAGTTATTTGAAAGATGGACATATACCTGGAGCTATACATATTAATACTGATGATATAGAAAAAGGACCGCTTTGGAATAGAGTTTCTGATGAGGAACTTGAAAAATTCGCAGTTGCAAATGGAATAACAAAAGATACAACTACAGTTTTATATGGAGATGATTCAATGGCTGCATTTAGAGTTGTAACTATATTAAAATACATGGGTGTAGAAGATGTTAGAATATTAAATGGTGGAACCAATAAATGGGTCAAAGCAGGATATGCATTAGAAAAAACAGCAAATAAACCAGTACCAGTAAAAAGCTTTGGTGCTAAGGTTCCAGCAAATAAGAATTATATAGTTGATTTAGATATGGCAAAAGATATCATAAATGATAAGAAAAATAGTAAATTGGTAGATATTAGAAGTTGGGAAGAGTTTATAGGAGAAACATCAGGATATGACTATATAAAAACAAAAGGACGTCCAGCAGGTTGTGTTTGGGGGCATGCAGGAACAGATGCGCAGAGTCTTCAAGATTACAGAAATATAGATAATACAATGAGAAATAAAGATGAAATAATTAATATGTGGAATGAATGGGGAATAACTCCAGATCAAAGACTAGCATTTTATTGCGGAACCGGTTGGAGAGCAGCAGAAGTTCTATACTATGCAGATGTTATAGGCGTAAAAAACATAGCGCTTTATGATGGTGGATGGAACGAATGGAGTGGAAACACAGGGAATGAGCCAAATCCTATAGAAACAGGGGATCCAGTTAAGGTAAAATAAATGAAGATAAAAAATATATTAAATTGGATGTTTTCATCAATACAAGTAGGAATAATAATATTTGGTATAGTTATACATCAATTATCGACCAAAAAGATGGGTGTCATGCGTTCATTAATATATAGAAATCATGTGTGGAATAGTAAAAATATAGATAAAACACTGATATGTATTTTAATGATAACGGCAGTAATTCTTTTGATAATAACTATATACAACTATAAAAAGAATAAAGTGTGGAATATAGTGAATTTTATTATTCTTATATTAAATATTTTAGCAATAATGTTTATGACAAAATTAAATTCGGATTTAATCCTGTCATACTATGTTTTATCTATGTCAATTACAATAGTTTTTGTAATTGAAGTTTTAAAAAAACTATTATTAAAACAACAAAATTAGGATGATTGGTTATAAAACAGATATTACTTATAAAAATATAAAGGTAATATCTGTTTTTATATTTGAACGAAATCATATTATATAAAGTTATTTCCAAAACAATAGTTAGACTTACATTCTCTTTTGTTCCTATATTGAACAAGTTAAAAAGCATATATAATATATTCCAAAAGCTTTTTTAAAAGAGTGAATTTAATGTTTAAAGTAAGAAATCAAGGTGTTTATTCCTTTATTATGGAATTATAAGTATGATTTATATATAATGGTAATAAATACTTAGAATACTTATATTAGTAAAGGAGAAATAGACATATGGATAAGAAAAAAAATACTATAGCTTTAAATTTAATAAGTGATATAATTTTGGCTGTAATTATTATAAATTTTATTGATTATAATTTTATAATAAAAATTTTAATGATTATAGCTGTATCATTAATTAATAAATTTATTATAGAAGAAACAATAAAATCTATAAATATAGAACTAAAAAAGATTAAACTAGAAGATTTTCATTATTTAGGATTAAATCCAAAAGTTCAAATTACAAGAAAAATATTAAGTCTTATAGTGATATGGTGTTTTTTTGTTGCAATATTAACAGTAAATAGAAGTAATAACATTAAGTTGTGGAGTATATTTCCTGTATTTATAATAATTATACTGTTTATTTGTGATTTTTATGGTCCGTCATTAGACCGTTGTAAATTAAAGGATGGCATTATTTACACATTAGAGAAAAGTAATTATACCGGCTATGGGATTTTAGGAAGAAAAGTTGGAGGATATAAAAATGGAATAGTTATTGATAAGTTAATTTTAGATAAAGAAGAAATATTAATTGTTGATATGAGTAAAGAAGGTTTAGAAATAAAATTAACTAAAAATAGGAAATTTATTATAAAAGACATAAAAGCAGCAGAATATTTACAAGAAGTAATAAAAAAATTAGTATTGAATTAGATTATAACCATATATAATAATCAATAGGAGTAAAGACAGATTATGATAAAAAATTTTGTAAGAAATCAAGTTGTATTAAGTATTGCTGTATTTTTAGCATTGATAACCTCATTTATTTCCTCACCTAAGATAGAATATATAGATTTTAAAGTTTTAATTTTATTATTTAATTTAATGTTAGTAGTAGCAGCATTAAATAGTTTAAAAGCGTTAGAAAAAGGAGCAGTTATACTGCTTAAAAAATGCAAAACTTATAAAATGGTAAGTATTATGTTGGTAGGAATGACATTTATAGCAGCTATGTTTATAACTAATGATGTTGCATTAATAACTTTTGTTCCATTTGCTATAATAGTAGGTAAAAAAGGGAATATAAAAATCATGAAAATTGTAATACTTCAAACGTTAGCTGCAAACTTAGGAAGTGCATTTACACCAATGGGTAATCCACAAAACCTATTTATATACTCTTACTATAATATGGGTGCTATTGAATTTTTAAAAACAACATTACCTATAATAATTTTAGGAATAATATTTTTAGGTATTTTAATAGGAATTATGAAAAATGAAAAAATAGATTTTAAAGTTGAAGATGTGAAATTAGAAAAAGTGTATAAACTTTTAATAACATTATTATTATTTTTAATAATAATATTATCTGTATTTAATATAGTAAATTATAAATTTGCATTTATACTAACAGTAATAGCAATTTGTGTCATAGATAGAAAGTTATTATTTAAAGTAGATTATTCTTTGTTAATTACTTTTATAGGGTTTTTCATATTTATAGGAAACATATCTCAAATGAATGCCATTAAGGTATTTATGGGGAATATTTTAAATGGTGGACAAAAAACATACATATGGTCAATAATATTGAGTCAGGTAATAAGTAATGTACCAGCAACAATGTTAGTATCTGGATTTAGTGAGTATGGAAAAGAATTGTTGTTAGCAGTTAATGTAGGTGGGATGGGTACAATAATAGCATCACTAGCAAGTGTTATATCTTATAAAATATATACAAAAGAATATGAAAGTGAAGGAAATAAGTATCTTAAAATATTTACAGTATATAATTTATTAGGACTTATAATATTTATTCCAATAATTTCTCTTCTTATAAAGTAGTATATCATGCTTTGATATAATATTTTGATGATTAATTATTTATATACTGTCAAAGCTTTATATAAAGACAATCATTTTAGGAGGGATTTTATTTTGGCTAGACAGGCAAGAGTCAAAGCAGAAAATGCAATATATCATGTAAGAATAAGAGGATGCAAAGCAAAACCTTTGTTTGAAGATAATTATGATAAAGAAATGTTTATGGACAAAGTATCAAAAA